>JAEURX010000048.1 GCA_016788885.1 Nitrospira sp.
CGGCTGGGCCCATCTGGCGGCGGTGATCGATTGTCATGATCGGGAAGTGATTGGGTACGAGTTCGCCTTGCGGAGTCGGGCGAAGGAGGCCGAGCGCGCCGTGGAAGCCGCCTGCCTGGCCCGGTTTGGGACGCTGCGGCCCGTGGGGGCGCCGGTGCTGCGGAGTGACAATGGTCTGATCTTCCAGAGTCGACGGTTTCGGCAAGCCTGCCGGGACTATCGGCTGACGCAGGAGTTCATCACGCCGTATACGCCGGAACAAAATGGGATTATCGAACGGTTCTTCCGCAGTCTCAAAGAAGAGTGTGTCGGGCAGCACGTGTTTCGGACGTTCGAGGACGCGCGACGCGTCATTCGAGAGTGGATGCAGTGGTACAACCAGGAGCGCCCGCATCAGGCCTTGGGCTATCGGAGCCCGATCCAATATCGGACGCAACAACTCACGCAGGTGGCTTGATTTCAAGGGAGCACTACACTCCTGCCGGAACGCGATTGAAGATCTCCACGCATCCGCAGCATGCATAAAATCTCGGCAAACGCCCCACACCAGCATCCACTGCGTGCACGAGAAACCTAATCTGGACTGACTTGCGTTCCGGACAAGAGGGCTCACCTGGCATTGAATGGCTTTCGTCAGCCCAAGTACCCCGAGATGGCATACCACCACTTCCTCGGCACCAATGCATGACCCATAAGGGCTCTCCCACGCCGCATCTGCCGGGAATGTCCGTGGTCATACGACAAAACTGACTGAGAACTATCGCTGTCCGTATCTCGATGCTCCGCCCAGAGTGGCCAGCGTGCATCCCTCGCTCCTCGCCGTAGGCGATCGATGTCGCACGAGAGATTGCGAAAGGCAGTCTCGTGCTGTCCTCTGATAACACTCATCTCATAGAGGGGCGATTCAACGCCGATCGAATGTTAGGTCTGCTTGAGCAGGCCTTGAATCAGGCAACGAAGGATGGCCATCACGGCCTGTGGGCTTCGGGCGATAAGAGTACACAATTTGGACCGGAGAGAGACGTCACGACGCTTTAGGGTTCTGCGTAGCGATTAGAAGAATTCCTTCAGGCCCATCCAGATCCTTACGGCATCTACCACTATCATGCGGACACCTTGCCCGGTGACGCCTTGCGACATGGGCTCTTCTCCCATTCGTCACGCTACATCAGCGAAACACGTTCCCGGCTCAATCCGTATCTTGTGGAGCGAGAGGCGTTCGCGGCGCACGCATACAGCCATACCGCGCTGGATACGGTGGTCTGAGATCTCTGTACGACGCCGGAGGCACTCATTCTGAACGCCCTCCCTCCCAATGATCTGCAGTAACGTCTTCCACGACACACCTCACAGATCGACGCCGGTGTCCCCTGTGTGCACGGTACCGGCCATACGAACGCTCAGCCTCTTTCTCGTGTAGGCTTCTTGAGATCGTCACAGAAGACAGGCTGCGAGATCGGACCGCGCTACTTCCCGGCCCCAAGCCGTGAGTGGCGCACCGCCAGAGTGAGCGGCCGTGGCTCCAACTGCAACGGCTTGTGGTGCATGGCCAGCAACACCGCCTTCCCAGGAGTGGCTTGATAATCGCCGCGAAACTCTTTGTAATAGATCATCACCTTTCGCACATAGTCGCGGGTTTCTTGATAGGGCGGAATCGCACGATATCGCTCGACTCGTCGTTCACCCGCATTGTACGCGGCCACCGCCAGCCGTACGTTGCCATTAAACCGATCCAACAAATAGCGCAGGTGCCGCGCGCCGCCGCGAATGTTGTCGCCGGTATCATACAGATTGTGCACCCCGTGGCGAATCGCCGTTTCAGGAATCAATTGCATCAGCCCCACCGCACCCGCGCGCGAAATCACCGTGGGATTGAAGTCCGACTCAGCCTTGATTACGGCTAGCAGCAGGGCGGGGTGCAACTGGAACTGCCAGGCATATCGTTCGACCGCGTCTTCCACTTCTTTCACCGATACCCGATGTGCCAATCGGCGCGCCTGGGGATCAGCCGGACGAAACCGCTGATCGGTGGGAACATTTGTCATTTCAAATAGGCCGTTCGCACCGACATATCCATACATGTCACTCTCTGCAGACGCCGACTCTCCAACGACCAGCGCACTCGCAATCGCCAGAGGAAGGGCCCAGACAAGAGCGGTCCGCTCTCCGGCTTCGCGATCTTCAGGAAACGTGGAGTCCAGCTTGTTCCGGACACATCGTTCATGGGCCATACTCCCTCCCATTTCTCCCGCCGCATAGAGTGCAGGGTCTCGCGTATCTCGCAAACCATCCTTACACCCGCAGATCTTGTGCCACCGTCGCATGGTGTACAAAAGCGCCCAGCCCCATGCACTTCAAACGGTTAGCACCTATCCCTCTGGACAGCCTCGGGACGGACGGGCCAACGAAACGAGCGATTTTTGGTCACAGCGCCGCCGAATTTTGGCCGTTCGCTCATTGCTATCCGTTGCGGAGCGCAAACCTTCTCCTGTTGACGAGCGAGACCGGGCCTGCCTCATAGATTGGCCGAATGAGAACCGCCACGCGGAAACAGGCTCTTGTTTGAACGTTGAAACCGACGTGCTAGAATCGCCTCAGCTCAGTCACCACCAAGATGGAGTGCGCAACCAGAGCAGCCATCCCACGTGCCGGCAAGACAGCCTCCACCTACGATGACGACTTGCCTCTGCATACGAATCACCCCCCTGGCCACAGAACCCTGCGTCACTCCCGGCAGGACCACCGTGTTCGCATTCTGCCGGGGTATGGGCACCGCCTCATGATCAAACTGCTGCTGGTCGAAGACAACGCGGTCGATGCTCAACTCACGCAAGATCTTCTGGCCGAATGGTCCCTCAATCAGTTCGAGATCACCCATGCCTCCATGCTGTCGGATGGGCTCGCCAAGCTGAGTCGTGGCCGGTTCGACGCTGTCCTTCTTGATCTTTCGCTTCCCGACACCCATGGTCTCAGCACGGTCACCCAGGTGTTGGCCACGAGTCCCGACGTGCCGGTCGTCGTCCTCAGCGGACACGATGACCATCCGTTGGCGCTGCAAGCCCTGCAGCACGGTGCGCAGGATTACCTGGTCAAGGGGGATGGTGGAACGGAGTTTCTTGCGCGTTCGATTCTGTATGCGATCGAACGCAAGAAAGCGCAGGAGCGTCTGACGTATCTGGCACAACACGATCAACTCACTGGATTGATCAACCGCCCCCTGTTTCGTGACCGCCTCATCCACGCGATGGCGCGCAGCAAACGAAAGGATCAACCTCTCGCAATCATGCTGCTCGACCTCGATCGCTTCAAGGGCGTCAATGACACACTCGGCCACGATGTCGGGGATCAGCTGCTGAAAGAGGTCGCGGCGCGATTGCTGGAATCCGTCCGCGAAGTCGATACCGTCGCCCGCATGGGCGGCGATGAGTTCACCGCGATCCTGGAAGGCATTTCAGGCGAAGAGGATGTCCTGGTCGTCGCGAAACGGATCGTGGAATCGATCGGCACTCCGTTTCAGATCGGGCCCCATCGCATCTCGATCGGCGTGAGCATCGGCATCACGCTATACCCGGCCGATGACGACAACATCGACGAACTGCTCAGGCATGCGGATAAGGCCATGTATGCCGCCAAGCAGCAAGGCGGGGGACGGTTTCATTTTCATGCACCAGCCGGGCGCTCACCATCGAGCACACCCGCTTCCCTCTCGTAGACGTAGCCCCCGCTTCCCGCCACGCACCACAGACTCCTCCGCCCTACCGCCCGATATCGGCGAGGGGCTGCTCCGTCACCACGAGCGATCCGCGGGGATTAGGCAAAAATACATTCGCCGTCACCAACTCCTCGTGCGAAGGCGTCGGATGCGTATCCGGCGTCATGACGAGTCCCCAGTGCTGATTGTCACGACAGGTATTGCTCAACAACAGCGCCTCTGCGTGATGAAATAGGAGGATGCCGCTGAGCATGTTGGCATGGCACACATTACGCACACATTCCGGATGGCTTCCCGGATCTCGCACCGCCAGCCCGAAATGATGGTTTCCGAAGCACTGATTGCCTGCCACGCGCGGCTGAGCACCGGCAAAGACAAAGATGCCGGATTCCCGGTTGTAACAGACTTCGTTGTCGACAAACGTCGCGCGGGCTTCCGGACCATAAATCACGACGCCCGACAACACGCCTTCGGTCGCCCGACATTGCGTCACCGTGCACACAGAGTCCAGCAGATTCATCGCCGAATGCTGATCGCTCCCCACGTACCGAAACGTGATCCCCGTAATCAGTCCGCTGGGGACTCGCTGTAAATACAACGGTCCTCCGCGGCGGCTGTAGATCTGGACATGGTCACGCCCGGCGCCGATGAGCAGCACAGGCCGGTCGGCCACGAACACTTTGTCCTCGTACACACCGGGACGGATGAAAATCTGATCGGTCTCTTCGGCCTCCTTCAGCGCCGCGCTCGGCCGAATGTATGCGTGAGGGTCGCGAGCATCGACGATCAGCGTCCGCCCGCCCTTCGGATTGGGAGGCGGGTCATGAATGGGCTCGTTCCGAACTCCCGTGGAACCTGGTTCGTAGGGTCTTTCCATACACACCTGTGCCGCACACGCCTGCCGGCCTTACCGCGAAGTGGCGGAACAGCCGCACCGGAAGAATGCTAACCGATAACAACTGAGCATCCGGGATCTGTCAAGCCGAGCTCGTGGCACGCTCGCCGCCGGCAGTTTCCGTACACTCCTGCCTACTTTCCGCACCGAATGTTCCGTGCCAAGCTGAGTCGTCCAGTTCTGCTCACCGGGGAACCAGCCAATTTCACAGCAGATTTCCCTGACTCATCGAGCTGGTGCAATTCTTCCATAGGGACGAGGCACGACGCGCAGCCGGAACCAGCCCCGATTCACCAGGGAAGAAAGAGGGAATCCCATGACCATGGCTCGATTCACCACCGGTTCAGTCCGAGGCATCGCTGCAACAATGTTGTTATTCGCCATCCTCACACCCGCACCCAATCTGTTCGCGGCCACCCCTCAGCCCCCGGACGCCGCACATCGCCTTTACGATCGCGTCATGGAGGAGTTTCGACACAGGGACTATCCCGCAGCGCTCGCCGGCTTTCGCTTCTTCCTCGAACTGCATGGGCAGTCCTCACTCTCGGCCAATGCGCAATATTGGATGGGTGAATGCCAGTACCGCATGGGCCGACACAACGACGCGTTGGCGTCGTTCTTTAAGCTCATCTCCGACTACCCAATGAGCCAGAAACTCGCCGCCTCAACGCTGAAGATCGGACAGATCTACACGAAGCAAGGCGATCGCGAAAAAGCGCAGATGATGTATGAACGCGTCACGGGCCAGTATCCCGACAGCCCCGAAGCCGACGTCGCGCGTAAGGCGCTGGACGCCGAGGCCGCAAAGGGCGAACCGATCGCCACCGAGCCGAGTTGAGCAGAGCGGCGAGGGCTCCGTCGCTTCCGGCGACGCAGTGACTGCGGCGATCCGGCGACCTCAATCGGGGTCGGCAAGATCCAACACGGTGACGAGCCCAGGCACGGTGTACGTATGCAGCGGGCTCAGTCGTACGAGTTGGATCCCGGCGGCCCGGAGCGCCCCGTCGAACAACGACTCGTCGGCGGCCTCCGGGGCATCTTCCGACACCGGGGGATTCACTTGCACCACCTTCTCAACCAACCGACTCCCCGGATGTACCAGCACAAATGTCGCGCGTGTGAGCGCGAGTTCTCGCAACGTCTTGGCCGGCGGCGTACCTGACGGCGTCCGCAAATCCAGGATGCTCCAAAGAGGGATCTGGGTGAACAGCAGATACCGATCTTCCACCGCCATTCGCAGTAAGTTGTAGAGCTGCACTTCCTGATCCGTCAGCAACGGCTTGGCGGCAAACGACATCCCCGACGAAGAGCCCCCCACCGGCACATCGGACGCCCGCCGACGACCGAATGTCTCCCATGCCAGACTTCCCAGAAAGACCAGCGCGCCGATTCCTAAAATTGGATACAGTAATTCCATCGCAGCCCGTTCAGATCAACGGAGAGACCCTGCCTGCATGATCCGCATACCTGCGCCGCCGGGCACGACGGTGCCAAGCACCACCGGATGGCGTGCGCCCGTCACCCCAGGAACATTCGTGCAGTGCCCAAGCAGCATGTCGTGTGCGAGCAGGGCAAACGCCGTCGCCTCGAACGCCTTGCTGCTCCACCCGCAGTCGTCGAACGTCAACACCGGCGCCGGCGCGAACACCTCGCGAAGCGCGTCCATGATGGCGCGGTTGTAGACCCCACCCCCACCGACGATCACATCATCGATCTCACCCGAGATCCACCGCCGACAGGAACCGATCGCCTCAGCCGTCCAAGCCGCGCAGGTCGCCAGCAGATCCTCAAGGGACAACCGCGTCTTGTGCTGCCTGGCAATCAGCGCCTGAACAAACGGGGCACCAAATTCTTCTCTCCCGGTCGACTTCGGCGGCCGCCGTACCAGAAAGGGATGCGCCATGAGTTCCCTGAGCAAGCCCTGATTGACCATCCCTCGCCGCGCCAGTCGCCCCCCGACATCGTAAGACCGCCCCCCCCGTGTCGCAGCCCGCATAATCGCATCCAGCACCATGTTGCCGGGCCCCGTGTCAAACGCGCGCAACTCGTGCACTCGCGCTCCCGCAGGGAGATACGTGATGTTGCTGATCCCACCGATATTCACCACCACCCGACTTCGGCGAGGATGGCGGAACGCCACCGCATGAGCATAAGGAACCAGGGGCGCGCCTTCGCCCCCCGCCGCCAGATCACGGGGCCTGAAATTCGCCACCGTGGTGATGCCCGTGCGTTCCGCAATGACGGCCGGCTCGCCGATCTGCAGCGTCGAACGGACCAGGCCCACTCCCGACTCGCGAATCCCCTTCGGCAAATGGTGAATCGTTTGTCCGTGCGATCCGATCGCATCGATATCGGCCGGCCGATACTTCGCCTTGCGAATCACACGAAGGGCCGCTTTTGCGAACAGCTCTCCCAGATAGGCATTCATATGGCAGATCTCCGCCACTTGCCCCTGCAGGGAGAGCTCCACCACCCGTTGCTGCAACGCAGGCGGATAGGGAGCCGACGTGAACGCCAGCGGGGTGATCCGCAATGTTTCGCCCCGCCGAACGATATCCACCAACGCGGCGTCGACGCCGTCGGCCGATGTCCCGGACATGAGCCCGACCACCTTCATCTTGCGCTCCTCCCGCCAACCGGACACACGCCTCGACCTCGTCTTCGGTGCGCTACGCTAATAGAAAGCAGGCAAGGGGTCAAGCGGCGCATCTAACATGAGGCCGCGCGTTGACTTTGCGGAGGTCGGGTGTTACCGTCCGCCGGATGTCTCGTCTGATTCTCTGTGTCCTGTTCATCGCCCTCGCTGCACCATTTCACTGGACCACTTCCGTTTCGGTTTCGGTGGCTGCCGCAGCCGAACCCCTCAACGTCGTCGTGACCCTTCCGGTGTTGAAGGACTGGGTGCAACAGGTCGGTGGCACGCACGTGCGCGTCGTCTCCCTCATGACGGGCTACGAAAGTGAGCACACCTATTCGCCCAAGCCCAGCGATCTGGTGGCGGTCCGGAAGGCGACCCTCCTGTTCGAAGTCGGTGCGGGACTCGAGGTCTGGGTCTCGTCGTTGGTCAAGAATGCGGGCAATGCCTCGCTCCAAGTGATCACGACATCCAAAGACATTCCATTGATTCATGACCAACCCGAATCAGCCGAAGAGGCGCATGGACATGCGCATACGGCCGGGAATCCCCATGTGTGGCTCGATCCATCTTCAGCCGCGACGATGGTGCAGCATATTTCCAATGCCATGGCCGCAGCAGACCCGACTCATGCCGCAGACTACCGGGCGAATACCACGACGTATCTCCAATCGCTCACACGCGTCCAGGATGAGACGTTGGGTCTCTTGCAGCAGCTGCCGAATCGCGCCGTCATCGTCCATCACCCGGCTTGGCCCTATTTCGCCCGTCGCTATGAACTACGCATCGCGGGGACCATCCTCACGCAACCCGGAGGTGAACCGTCCGCGCGACACCTACAAGCGCTCATCGAAACCATTCGGCGTGACCACATTCGAGTCATCATCTCCGAGGTGCAGTTGAACCAGAAGGTTCCGCAGCTCCTCGCACGGGAAACTGGGGCACAGATCGCCGTCTTGACCACCCTCCCCGGGGGCGTGCCGGGCACCGAGACCTACCTCGACATGCTGCGCTATAATGTGCTCCAATTGGCCAGTGCCCTGAAACAGACGTAACCGCCGCGCCCAACCGGACATCGACTGACGATCCAGCAGCTTCATCGAACGACCCGCGCATGACCCACCCCATTATTCGCTTCGACCACGCCACCTTCGGATTTCCCGGCACCATCGCGCTGGAGGACATTTCGCTCACGATTCCTGAATCCGAATTTGTCGGAGTGATCGGGCCCAACGGATCGGGAAAAACCACGCTGTGCCGCGCCGTGCTCGGGCTCATGGCGCCATTGAGCGGGACCCTCCGAGTCCTCGACTGTGCGTGCGAGGAGCTCCGCTGCCATCACCGCGCCCTCATCGGCTATCTTCCGCAAAAGGGCATGCTCGATCGCAATTTTCCGGTCACCGTCCTGGAAGCCGTGATGATGGGACGCTACGGCGCACTCGGCCTCTTTCGACGCCCCTCAGGCAAGGACCGTGACATCGCCCGGCAGGCGCTCGCACAAGTCGGCATGGACCACCACCGGGACTCGGCACTCGGAGCGCTGTCGGGCGGGCAACAGCAACGCGTCTTCATCGCGCGGGCGCTGGCGCAGCAGCCCCGCATTTTGCTTCTGGATGAGCCCACCACCGGCCTGGACCTGACGGCACAACACAGTGTGGTGGAACTGATCCAGCAGCTCCATCAACAATTGAAACTGACGATTCTGATGATCACGCACGACATCAACATGATTCGCTCGCGAGTCGATCGATTGGTGCTGCTCAAAACCAGATTGTTCGCGGCCGGCCCACCGCATGAGGTGCTACAACCCGATATCCTCAGCCAGGTCTATGGAAAGGAACTGGTCATCACCGACAAGGACTTTGTGATCGTGGAGGATTACCACCATCATCATTGAGGATTCTCGTGAGGGCTGAGCCGGGACGGCATACGACTCGCTCGATCTCGAGGTGCCTTCTGTTGCCACTCCGGCACATGTCCCATCACTGACGAACACGATGCTCGAACTGCTCACCTACGATTTCATGCAACGCTCCCTGCTTGCCGCCGCACTGGTCGGATCGGTCTGTTCCGTCATCGGCGTATTCGTGGTGCTGCGTGGACTGGCCTTTGCCGGTGCCGGGACGGCGCACGCCGCCTTTGCCGGGGTCACGCTCGCCTATCTCTTGGGGCTCCCCCCCCTGAGCCTCGCGATCGCCTTCGGACTGGCCACGGTCTGGATCACCGGATGGGTCGAGGAAAAAGGCCGCATGAAACTGGATGTCTCGATCGGCATCCTCTACACCGCCACCATGGCGCTGGCCATTCTGTTTCTGGGCTTGATGAAGACCTACAATCCAGAAGTCTACGGATATCTGTTCGGCAGTGTGCTGTCCGTCACGAAGGAGGAACTGCTGACGATCGGCGGGTTAAGTGTGGGGGTCTTGGGAACCATCCTGCTGCTCTCAAAAGAACTGTACTTCATCGCATTCGATCAGGAAATGGCGGCAGCCTCGGGCGTCCCCGCTCGCCAGATTTTTTACCTCCTCCTGACCCTGGTCGCACTGACCGTGGTGATTGCGCTCAAAACCGTCGGCGCCATTCTGGTGTTTGCCATGATTCTGATTCCCGCGTCGACGGCTTACCAGCTCACCCACAGCCTGACGCAGATGACGCTCTACTCCATGCTGATCGGCGTGTTCTGTTCGGTCACGGGCGTCCTGCTGTCCTACATGTTCGATTTGCCCTCGGGGCCGTCCATCGTCCTGCTCGCCACGACCCTCTTTTTCCTGGCGGTCTGTTGCTCCCCGAAGCGACTGCATCGCGTGCATCAGGAATAACCGTCGCTGGGTAGACCTGACTCTGAGGCGCCCCCTCGTGATGCAGGTCGAATGTGATCGGAACGTGATGACTTGGCGAGAGCGAATCAGGCTTGAGAACCAGGATGCTTGCGCGACCACACCATGCCGGTCTGTTCCTTGGCACTGAAGCCAAGCCGCTCATAGAATCCCGGTCGGCGCGTGCACAGCCAGAACAATTCAACCTGCTGCAGCGTCGGGTGATCGAGGATGCGGCGGACGATTTCGGTCCCGATCTTCTGACCTTGATAGTCGCGGTCGACAATCACATCCCAGATGGACGCCCGAAACACATAGTCGGTCAACACGCGCCCAAAGCCGACCAGCCTGGCCCCATCCCATGCCGTAATGACAAGATCTGTGTGTGCCAGCATGGCCCGCGCCTGTTCAAGCGCACGGTCCTTGGCCCAGGGTGCCTGCCGGTATAATTGGATCAGTTGTGCCGCGTCGAAATCGTTGCGATCAGAAAATGTGATGGGTCGTTGGCCGGTCTTGAGAGCAGAAGGCATCTTGTACTAAATTAATCCCTCCACGCGCGGGGTGTCTATTCACTGTAGTGTAAGGGGAAGACCATGGGAACGCAAGTACGAAGCTGTCCAAAGTGTTTTCAATTGATGTGGCTCAAACAAGACCATTACGAAGTCATCGATGAAGAGACGGTCCGTGCCAAGTGTCCGCACTGTAGCGCCACCGTCCGGTTTCAATTGGTCACCGCCGGTGCGAATGCTGCCGGACCGAAGATGGGACATTAGGCCCTCCGCACCACTCCTCGCGGACGTACGGTCGGGCGACGCCCTGCGCCACTCCCTGAGCAAGGGGTACACTGTGCCTACATTCCCCGCCCCGCCCCCTCAAGCTCCGGCTGACTGCCAGGGAGGATTTTGACCAACGCGCTACGGTACTCCCCCATCCGCTTCTCCTCCGGCGGGGCCATTTTAATTTCCTTGTCCCGCTGCATTCGCTCCAGATGATCCAGAACGGCCATCAGCGGCTGGACGGCGCCTAGCACATTGCCCACCTCGAAGGCTTCGAGTGATTCCATCAGATAGTCCTGCAGCCCCCTGAATGGGGAACGCCCGCTTTGCTCCCGAAATCGCAAGAGCGCCTGCTCGAACGCCTCGACGGCTTCCGGTTTGGGTTTGACACCGGTCGGCACGGAGGCGAGATGCACGACCGTCGGTAACTTGGAGGCATACCCTTTGAGTTGCGCAATCAGCTCACCGATCCGATCAAGCACTGCACTGGTTTCCATGATAGTCCTTTCCTGAATACCCCCAACGGCACAGCGCACATCCCGCACACTGAGCCTCGCTCACGCTCCAGACATGACCTCGGCCGCGGTCGCGGCGTGGAGCAGGTCTCGGACCTGCTCCATATCGTGTGGGAACGGCACGTCGAACTGATGATACTCACCACCGGTTGGATGTATGAAGCCCAACGTGCGGGCATGCAGCATCACTCGGGGAACCGGAATACCCGCGACCGCCATCACTTTAGCCCCTCCATAGGTTTTATCGCCAAGGATGGGGTGGTCGATTGACGTGAGGTGCACCCGCAATTGATGGGTACGCCCCGTCCTCGGGGTGAGACGCACATGCGCCGCAAGCTTTCCATACCGTGCCTCGATCTGATACTCGGTCGCCGAGGCTTTCGGTTTGGTTGTCCGGGCTGAAAACTTTTTTCGCTCTTTCGTGTCCCGGCCGATGGCGAGTTCAATCACCCCGTGTCCCTTCTTCGGCCTGCCCCATATCAACGCCTCATACACCCGGGTGATCGTATGCTGTTTAAACTGGGCCGCCAAGGCGCGATGCGACTGGTCGGTCTTGGCAATGACCATCACACCGGAAGTTTCTTTGTCCAGGCGATGGACCAAACCCGGTCGCTCCTTTCCACCCACATGCGAAGGCGTGACGCCCGCTGTCGCAAAGTGATGCAATAGCGCGTTCACGAGCGTGCCCGACCAATTCCCCGGCGCCGGATGCACGACCAGACCTGCCGGTTTATTCAACACTAACAGATCGGCGTCCTCGTATAGAATCTCAAAGGGAATCGCCTCTGGTTGGAGATCGAGTGATTCAGGACGAGGCACTTCCATCCTGATCCGGTCACCCGGCTTGATCTTTTGACTCGGCCGCACGGGCCGGCCATTGATCTGTATCCGGCCCTCCCCGATCAGTCGCTGCAATGCCGAGCGGGAAAACGTTGGATCACGATTGGCGAGAAAGACGTCGATCCGTTTTGACGACTCACCTCCGGTCACCACGATCTCAACCGGAGTCGTACGTACTCTCATCACATGCTAACTGCTTGAAGGATGGCTGACCTCACGGCGTGCGTAGGCTGACACAGGGGCTCGGCAAAAACAAGATGCCGAACTAGTCCACCGCTTCTACACATGTGCCACACAGATCATCCACATCTCATCCACATGATATTCACTCATGAGTAGCACGCGTGCATCATCATGACCCAGCCCAGTCTTGTTCAATTCTGACAGTCCAGCCGAAATTTTGACGCCACGTCCAAGTGCATTCTCATAGGCTCTTCCAGGATGGCCCTCTCCGCATGAACTAAAATCAGGTGGTTAGCGACGTATCTATTCAGCGTCTCATGGGCATTCGAATTGCTTTCTATATCTCGCAGGTTCGAAGTCATACATGAGTTGGAGCAAGCCCTCGCGATGAACTCAGATTTCATCCACAGAATTCTCAGATCGCTCCAGAATTCTTTTGGCTCGAAATTACAGGTGCGCGTGCCACCTGTGGACAACCACAGGCCTTCGCCTGAACCGGTCGCCCAGCGCGAACGTCGCATCGACGCACGATTTTCGGTCAAGACCCCATGCCTGTACGGGTTGCTGCGAGAACGACGGCAGGAGACACCGCTCATCTCGGGCAAGGCGCACTCGTTAAACATTAGCTCCGAGGGCATCCTCCTGCTGCTGGACCAAAAGGCCCTTGATGGGCAACTCCTTACACTCCACAATCCCGCCCTGCAGCCACAGCGAGAGACGAGTCTCTTTGAAGTGCGATGGACGACCGAACTACCGGTCGGATCGCAGCAGTCTTGTTATCTGGTGGGGTGTCATCTCGCCTTCGGACGTTTTCCCTTCTTTCTCCTCCAGCGTCGGCACTTGGACCGCGACATTTCAAGCCTCTCGCTGTAGTGACATACACCTCTTTCTTTCGTAATGACTGCCCTCTCAGCGCCGAGTTCATACAGTGCCGGGTCCAGCCACAGCCTTCGCCGAATTGCGTTGAAGTGGAGAGGCGAGGCGCTGAGGGCAGGGATGACCAGGCTCCGTGGACATACTGATAACGGGACTCCACCATCTCTACGCCTAACGCTCTCGACATAAAGCGTGCCTGTCAATACGAATATCCACCTGCTCCTTACAGGCAGACGCGCCAAGAAGCTGAGATACAGAACGCCTACGGTAGTGACTGCCAGACAGCCAACGATGGTCTAGGAGTAATAAACATGGCCTGTGGGATGCAGGCCCTCGAAGAGCTTGAACATTTCGTGAATCTGCGCGGCTTCGTCGAGGGAAAGATAATAAAAGATCTCGGCAAGTCCGGCCCAGTGTCGTCTGTCTTTGCCTCCGACCCTCCATTCACAGCGCGCGACCACCGTGAGCAAAGCGGCCCTCAAGAGCAGGATCATCGATGAGAATCATGCCGGCGCGTTGGCTTCGTGGCCCAGATTGAATTGCCGTTCAACACCCCATTTGATAGTGAAGGCCCTGGACGTACTTCAGATATTGCCTGACACAATGCGCGCCCGATAAGCAGAACCCCGGGAGGGCCAGGCCAGCCTGCACCATTTTGACGTGTGACTGACGGTCATAAGAGGGTTTCGAAGAGAGTGATCATGTGGCGAAGCATACCCATCCTCATACGGATGCCAAGGACTTGCCGCCATACATGCGCGGTAGCCCTTCTCCGTCTCACGTGTGGGATTGATGGAGCTTTCAACGACGGAGCAGGTGACTGGTGGATTGGAAATCTTCCGGTGCCGCCACAGTGAATTCACAATAGGTGTGATGTTCTGGATGTCGAAATCCGAGCCTCCTCGCATGCAACATCACCCTGGAGACCTGTGGGCCGTCCATCGTGCGGCACTGACCTTCGCTGTAGAGGCGGTCGCCGAGAATCGAGTGTCCGATCGTCTCAAGATGCGCTCGAATTTGATGGGTCCTGCCTGTACGAGGCATCAGCACGAGATGCGAAGCCACTCCTCCAAAGATCTCCTCAACCCTGTATGCGGTGGTGGCGGGTTTCGGACGCAGGGTGCGCGTCGACGTCCGTGTCGGTCTGCCTGTCTCAGGACCAATGGCCTTGTCAATCAGGCCTACCGCCGGGTGCGGTACTCCATGGACGAGCGCTTCATATTCCCTGTTCACGCTGTGGCACTCGAATTGTTCCGACAGGCGCCGATGAGCCGCCTTGGTTTTGGCAACCACGAGGACCCCAGAGGTGTCCTTATCGAGTCGATGGACAACGCCGATGTGGTCTACGCTGCCGGACGTGTTCGCATGGTGGAGTAAGGCGTTGAGCAATGTGTCGTTCCAATGCCCGGGGCCTGGGTGAGACACAATCCCGGCTGGTTTGTTGACGACCAAGCAGGCAGCATCTTCGAAGAGAATGTCCAGCGCTTGCGTCTGCCCGTTGAACAACATGGGCGCCGGCTGCGGGGTGTCGAGGTGGACGATGTCACCCGGCTGAAGTTTCCGACTTGGTTTGGCGACTCGATGGTTGATGCGCACCCACCCGGCTTCGATCATTCGCTGTAAGGCCGCGCGCGACAACTTTGGTTCACGATGAACCAGAAATAGGTCCAATCGTTTCGGTCGTTCCCCGGCAGAGATGATGAATTCGGTCTGCATACGTATCAAGCCCTGGCGATGCCGCGCGATAGCCTCACGGCATTGCGCTTCAACCGAAGTCCTGCGCCTGGCTGGAAATGGCGCGATCTTGTGACGTCCCTACGACGTCCGTCAACGCGCGGGTGCTAGGCGTTCCTGGGGCGAACCAGGAGTGTCCCGCTTGAGTTGTTCGACTTGTCGTTCCTTGTCGGCAAGTTGGCCTTTGAGTTGCTGAATCTCCCGTTCAAGTCGGGAAATCATGGTTGATGGGTCTGACAAAGTATCGTCGCTTAGGGATGATCCGTTCGGTTGAACTGGGCGAGTCTCGCCAGGTTGGCCGGGATACGGGGCTTGCTGTGTCACTGGTGATCGGTCCGTCAAGCGGAGATGGGCCAGATATCCGTCGTAGTCCAAGATCATTTCGTTCGCCGAGGCTCGGTGCCCCCCGGACCAGTTGGCTTTCATCGCCAGGACATATCGTCTTGGTTCAATGTTCAGGACACCGCCGCTTCCATGGACTGAATACAGGGGATTACTCTGGATCTTCGCGAGCTCTGGTGAGTGTTTCGTGAGAGGGGTTCGATGATTCGCAATGACAATATGAAGTCGATGCGCCTCCTGAAAGAGGCCGCCTGACGTGACCAGGCTGTCTTCGATGCCGCCTTTCCGGATGACCGCGAAGGCCACCCATTCATGCGGTAAGGCCTGTTGGAACGCTGCCGTCACGCTCGGCAGGATCTGCTGCAGATCTTCGACTGAAAAGACATCGCGCACCGGCTTCGGTTCGTCCATCATGCCAACGCGCTGTTCGAGAAACAGCCTGCTGAGAATGGCAAACAGGTCCTGCTCATTCCAGTGAGCTGGATGTTGGTACTGCACTGAGGGGCGCTCAGAGGGGACAACAGAATCCAACCTCACGAACCATGTCGCCTCAGCCTGAATCGGTCGAGTCTGTATTGGAGGCGCGGCGCACGCCGAGGCCAGGAGAAGAATGATGAGTCCAACGCAGGAGTGGAAGAGATTGGCGTGGAGCACATTGGCGCCGAATGAACGGGCGCGAAGAAATCCACTGACGGGAGGTCGAGAGAGCGCCCCCTTACGCGTGGCCGGCTTTTCGAGCACGGTCGGCGATCTTCTTTCGAAGACGGGCTTTTTCGAGACTGATCTGCGCTTCTTTGACCTCTGAAGGGAGGCCTCCTGCCTGGAGGCGCTGTTCGGCCTTTTCCACGGCCTGCTGTGCGCGACCAACATCGATATCCTCAGCCTTCTCGGCAATTTCGGCCATGACGGTGACTTTGGCAGGTGTGACTTCGGCATAGCCCCACAAGATCGACATGTAGTGCCAGACATCGTGTGACTTATAACGCAGCTCGCCGATGCGCAGACTGGACAGGAGGTGGCAATGTCCCGGAAGGACACCGAACTCGCCCTCACTGCCGGGAGCGATGACTTCATCGACCTCCTGGCTCAGGAGCAATTTTTCCGGCGTCACGACTTCTAACAGAATCTTTCCTGCCATCGTTCTTTTCCTGCTCTCTAGCAAAAGGGCTAGCGGTCAGGATGCCCTGCCGTGCGCGCATCGGCCGAGCACCTTCTAAGCGTGCGCGGTCTGCGAGCACAAGGGCATCTGGCTGCTAGACCTTGACGCCCATCTTTTCTGCCTTCGCGACCGCTTCTTCGATTGGGCCGACCATGTAGAAGGCCTGTTCGGGCAGATGATCGTACTTGCCCTCGAGGATCTCCTTGAAGCTGCGGACCGTATCCTTGAGTTTCACGTACTTACCCGGTGCACCGGTGAAGGCTTCGGCGACGTGGAACGGCTGCGACAGGAACCGTTGAATTTTTCTTGCCCGGGCCACGACCATCTTGTCGTCTTCCGACAATTCATCCATGCCCAAAATGGCAATGATGTCCTGCAAATCTTTGTACCGCTGCAACACGGATTGTACACCGCGCGCGACTTTGTAATGCTCTTCACCGATCACCTGAGGATCGAGAATACGTGAAGTCGAATCGAGGGGATCGACAGCCGGATAGATTCCCAACTCAGCCAATTGGCGCGACAACACGGTGGTGGCGTCCAAGTGGGCAAACGCGGTAGCCGGCGCCGGGTCGGTCAAGTCGTCTGCAGGGACATAAATGGCTTGCACCGACGTAATGGATCCTTTTTTCGTCGAGGTAATCCGCTCTTGGAGCGCACCCATTTCAGTGGATAGGTTCGGTTGATACCCCACCGCGGACGGCATGCGGCCGAGCAACGCAGAGACCTCGGATCCGGCCTGGGTAAACCGGAAGATGTTATCCACGAACAACAACACGTCCTGATTTTCTTCGTCCCGGAAGAATTCCGCCACGGCCAAGCCGGTCAATGCGACGCGGAGGCGCGCGCCCGGCGGCTCGTTCATCTGCCCATACACCAAAGCTGCTTTGGACTTGGTATGGTCATCGGGATCAATGACTTTGGACTCCTGCATTTCGTGCCAGAGGTCGTTACCTTCACGCGTCCGCTCTCCGACGCCCGCGAACACTGAGAATCCACCATGGTGGAGCGCGATGTTGTTGATGAGCTCCATGATGATGACGGTCTTGCCGACTCCGGCGCCGCCGAAGAGCCCGACTTTTCCACCCTTACTGTAGGGTTCCAACAAATCGACGACCTTGATGCCGGTTTCCAAGACTTCTGTCTTCGTGTCCTGATCTTCCAATCTCGGGGCTGGACGATGGATTGGATACGTTTTGTTCGTCTTGATCGGACCTTTTTCATCGACTGGTTCGCCAAGCACGTTGATCAGTCGTCCCAACGTTTCCCGTCCAACGGGTACGGCGATCGGCGCACCGGTATCCGTCACGTCCATCCCGCGCGTAAGACCATCCGTCGTCGACATCGCAATGCCGCGGACGCGATTCTCTCCGAGGTGAGAGGCGACTTCGAGGGTGATCCGCACCGCCGGCTTTCCGGCCGCCTTATTTTCTTCTTGCGTCACCTTCAGCGCGTTGTAGATGTTCGGCAGTTGACCGGGAGGAAACTCCACGTCGACCACGGGGCCGATGACTTGAATGACTTTTCCTGTGCTCATAACGCTCCTCTTGTCGTCACTGATGCACCCGGTAGCTTACCGTCGTGCAGCATTCCTCAGTCCAGATTTTATTTCAGGGCCTCTGCGCCACCCACGATATCCATGAGTTCTTTGGTGATGGCCGCCTGGCGGGTCTTGTTGTAATACAAGGTGACTTTCTTGATCAGCTGACCCGCATTCCGGGTCGCGCCGTCCATCGCCGCCATCCGTGCGCCATGCTCTGCGGCCGCCGACTCCAACAAAATACGGTACGTCTGAATTTGAAAGTGCTTCGGCACCAAGGCGTTCAGCAATTCAGCCTCATCCGGCTCGTACAAGTAGCTGCCACCGGTCGAAGTCTGCTCCGGCCCGTTTGGCGCAGTGCCGAACTCAGCAGCCGCGTCGATAGGGAATAACTTTTCGACGATCACGCGTTGTTGAATGGCTGACTTGAACTCGTTGTACACGACATAGAGCTCGTCGAAGGTGCCCTTCACAAAGTTTTCGGTCAGGTCTCCACCGATATCGATGGCATGCTCAAAACTCAATTTATCGAAAATCCCGGTCCACTCCTGCCTGATGGGCCAGGACCGCCGGCGGAAATAATCACGGCCCTTTCGTCCGATCAGGCTGAGATTGACCGACAACCCTTGCGACTCGCATTGCCGGACAAACTCGGCGCTCTTTCTGACGATGTTGCCGTTGAACCCACCGCAGAGACCGCGATCGCTCGTGACGACGAGGATTTCGATTTTCTTCCCTTCTCGCTTTTGGAGTAACGGATGGGAGGTACGATTCACACGTTGGCTCAGATTGCTGAGCACCCCGCGCATCTTGTGCGCATAGGGTCGCGCAGCCAGAATACGATCTTGCGAACGCTTGAGCTTCGCGGCCGCAACCATCTTCATGGCTTTGGTAATTTTCTGCGTATTCTTAAAGGCGGCGATTTTTCGCCGCAGAGATTGTAAGCTCGGCATTCGTGTACGCTCTCAGCCCCTAGCGTCACGCCCTCAGCTCGAGGCTGAACGGCAACGCGTGGTGGCTATTTTAATCCGTAGCCCATTTTCTGTTTGAAGGTGGCGATGATTTCTTTTAGCTTGCCCCCCACCTTGTCGTCGATCTTGCCGACCGTGGCGATATCTTTGCGCATGTCCTGGTGATTTTGCGCGACGTAATGAAGCAGGTCCGCTTCGAACTGCAACACCTTGTCCACGGGCACGTCGTCCAGGAATCCATTGACGCCGGCATAAATCGACAACACCTGATCGGCAACCGGCATGGGCTTATATTGTCCCTGCTTGAGCAGTTCCACCATGCGGACACCGCGGGCCAACTGCATTTGCGTGGCCTTGTCGAGTTCACTGCCGAACTGGGAAAAGGCCGCCATTTCACGATACTGCGCAAGATCAAGCCGGAGAGTACCAGCCACCTGCTTCATAGTCTTAATCTGGGCAGACCCACCGACGCGAGACACGGAGAGACCGACGTTAATTGCCGGACGGATACCTGAATAGAACAAATCGCTGCCCAGGTAGATCTGCCCATCAGTAATGGAGATGACGTTGGTCGGAATATACGCCGAGACGTCGCCGGCCTGGGTCTCGATGATCGGAAGGGCCGTTAAGCTCCCACCGCCCAATTTATCGCTCAATTTTGCCGCCCGCTCCAAAAGACGAGAGTGCAGATAGAACACGTCGCCGGGATAGGCCTCACGGCCAGGCGGGCGACGGAGCAACAAGGACAACTGCCGATAGGCGACCGCGTGCTTCGACAAATCATCATAGACGATCAACGCATGCTTGCCGTTGTCACGGAAATACTCACCGATCGCGGCGCCCGCAAACGGGGCCAGGAACTGCATCGGGGCAGGATCGCTGGCCGTCGCGGCCACGACCATGCTGTATTCCATGGCGTGATTTTCTTCGAGCGTCTTCACCACGCGGGCCACGGTTGACCGTTTCTGGCCGACGGCGACATAGATACAGAAGACACCTAGGCCCTTCTGGTTGATGATCGTATCGACGGCGATCGCGGTCTTTCCGGTCTGGCGGTCGCCGATGATCAATTCGCGCTGTCCTCGACCGATAGGAATCATGGCATCGATCGCCTTGATGCCCGTCTGCAACGGTTCTCGCACGGATTGTCTGGTGTTCACGCCCGGCGCCACCACCTCAATACGTGAAGAATGTTGCGAGTTGATCGGTCCCTTGCCGTCGATCGGCTGTCCGATGGCGTTGACCACGCGTCCGACCAGCGCTTCGCCCACGGGGATTTCCGCAATGCGGCCCGTGCGCTTGACTGGATCGCCTTCTTTGATGCCGACATCGTCGCCCATCAACACGGCACCGACATTGTCTTCCTCGAGGTTCAAGGCGATGCCGTACAGCCCGCCCGGGAATTCGAGCATTTCTCCGGCCATCGCGCCATCGAGGCCGTAGACTTTCGCGATACCGTCGCCGACCTGAATGACGGACCCGGTCTGGCTGACATCGACCTGTTGATCGAAGCCCTTGATCTTCTCTTTGATAATGGAGCTGATCTCTTCTGCCTTGATCTGCATGGCTACTCCTTGGTCAACACTCGCTGCATGGCGCTCAGTCGGCCCCGGACCGTGCTGTCTACGACGGTGCTGCCCAGGCGGATATGGAGGCCGGCGACATGTTCAGGTTCTGTATGGAAAGTGACATCGACATCGCGCCGCAGGACATCGCGCAGTCGGGCGGTAATCCGATCCTGCTCCGTCGCGGGCAAGGCGGTTGCGGAGGACACGAGCACTTGCTGGGTCCCTTTGGATTCATCCACCAGCTTGGCAAAGGCCTCGGCGATATCGGGCAGGAAACTGACGCGATTTTTTTTCACCAACTGATCGAGGAACCGCTTGACCACCGGCGGACATCCACACTGAGTAGCCAATTCAATCAGCACGGCGAGCTTGGTGGCTTCCGGAAACACGGGTGAGGCAATCGCGTGCCGCAGGGCGGCTGATTGCGTGAACGCCTCCCCCAAACCATTCAATCCGGCTCGGGCCGACTCGATGCTGGGAGTGTCAAGAAGTTCGAACAGAGCCTTTGCGTATCGACGTGCGACGGCTGTCTTAATCACAATACCTATCCGCTACGGTTAACCGTGTTTTGATCAAACGGGAAGCTTGCGTGCGGTGGGCACGACAAAAAGCGCGCCAAGTTAGCATTCAAACGCTGGTACTGTCAAGGAGGAAGGGCACTTCACAAGGAGCAAGGCCCCAGATGTGATACACCGACCGCTTAGCAAAACCTGGTGAGACAAACCATTGTCGCCGCCACACCTTCTATGCAGGAAGAAGATCTGCGGCCTCGGACCGCTGAATGATTCCCCCCCCGAGAACCCGATCGCCGGCATAAAATACGGCGGACTGTCCGGGGCTCAATGCTCGCTGCGGCTGATGAAATTGAGCCAGTAGGCGTCCTTCGCCAGAAGGGAGAAGCGTCGCCGTTGAGGGCGGAGAGGCATACCGAATCTTCACTTCCGCTTCCACCGGGTGAACCCCAACGGCCTCATCGAAGACCCTCAGATCACCGATCACACATTGCGACTGGACAAGCTGCTCCTCGGCACACAGGACAACCTGAGCCGACTCCGGCACGACCTTTTGCACATACAACCGCTGCCCCACCGCAACACCGAGTCCGCGACGTTGCCCCGGCGTGTAGAAGGCAATGCCTTCATGTCGACCGAGCACTTGGCCATCGACCCCCACGAACGACCCTGGCTGCTTCAGTTCGGGGCGCTCTTTCTCCAGAAAGGTGCGATAGTCCCCATGGCTGACGAAACAGATTTCCTGACTCTCCTTGAGCTCTTCGACCGGCAGCCCCAGCGCTTCGGCTTCCTGCCAGACCTGCTGCTTCTGCATGTGCCCGACAGGGAACAAGACCTTCGGCAGCCAGGCCGCATTCATGCGATAGAGAAAGTAGCTCTGGTCCTTGCGCGCGTCGAGCGCCCGATGCAACGACCACACCCCCTCGGCGTGGCCCACTCGCGCATAATGTCCTGTGGCCACATAGTCTATGCCACGCTCCTGGGCCAGGGCGTAGAGGGAGTGCAATTTCACACGCTCATTGCACCGGACACAGGGGTTCGGCGTGATGCCAGACGCATACCCGGCCACGAAATCGTCGATGACGCCGCGCTGAAAGACGTCGCGCCGATCGACCACTTCATATGGAATACGTAGACGCTGCGCCACAAATTTCGCAATGCCGATTTTGCAGCACCCCCGCTCTTCCCAGCGCTTTGATACCGCAATCGCCTCGTCTTCGTGCTCCCAGACCTGGAGGGTGACCCCGTGCACGTCGTAGCCTTGCCGCACGAGCAACGCGGCAGCGACGGAGCTGTCCACTCCGCCGCTCATACCTAGCAGCACACTTTGGCGCTTCATAATTTCGATCGAGAGGATATCGGGATGATTACTTACGGCTCTTGCGTCTTCACCTTGCCCCGATGGGCCACCAGGTCACGCACTCCGGGGTCTTGCGGCGCACCGAACTCCGACACGTCATCCTCCACCCACTTCTCCGCCCCCATGTTGCTCATGCCGTGGAAATGAGCCCCTTCTTCGATGACCACCACTGGGCTCTGGATGTCGCCGATGAGAATGCCCGGCTTTTGAATCTCGACTTTTTGGGATGCAGTGACGGAGCCCTTCACCCGCCCACTGATTTCAACCGAGCCGGCGGCAATCACACCCTTGATCACGGCACTTTCGCCGACGATCACCGCTCCGCCCGTGTGAACCTCTCCCTCTACACGCCCATCGATCCGAACCGTGCCATCAAACGTCACGATACCCTTAAAACTGGTGCCCTTCCCGAGAAAGGTGAACTTGTCAACTTCCGCGACGGACTGCTTTTTGGTCTCACCCCACATCAGCGTCCTCCTTGACGTACCCCACAGCGGCGACCGGCCGTGGCGCGGACTAAAAAAAACTCACCCTGCCCGCTTCCTGCGCGCAAGGCCCACTCTGCCTGGACGAACTCGGCGGTGAACCGACCTAGCCGTTCACCAGTTTCACACCTTGCCCACGTGTCGTCCCCTGAGGCTCACGCGTTCCCGTCTGGCTCATCTCCAGAGTCCCGTTGAAGACCACCCCTTCTTCCATCGCCAGCAACGGAGCCTTCACGCCCGCATTGACCACGGCAGGAGCCCGCAACTTTACCTTTTCACGCGCGCTGATATCGCCGGTGATCTTCCCCTTGCATACCACCGTCCCGGCTGTGATCTTCGCCGTCAACACGGCATCTTCCCCGACCAACAGCACGCCTTCCGTATGAATTTCTCCATCCAAATTGCCATCGATACGCACCGTGCCGTTATAAGAAATGACTCCCTTAAAGCTCACGCCCTTCCCGACAAAGGCATTGATTTCTTCGCTTCCTTCACGTGGTACCGCGGCTTCCAAATTGTCCATCTCCATTCCCTCACTTTGTCCCGCTTGACGCTTTCCCTCTGGCTTGTCCTTAATCCACATACCCTACCTCCACAAACAAATGACGATGCTCCGACCATTGACCGGGAACATCTACTAGCCGATTAGCGACATCAGCAACGTTCTGACGGCATTCTACTCCGGTCAAACAGAGAAAATCGCCCCGAAAATGTGCCGGCCATTACTCAAGCAACCGCTCCACCAGCCCGTCCAATTCTTCCGGAGAAAAATAATGGATGACGATTTTTCCGCCGCGACGTCCCCGCTGCACATCAACCCTGGTTCCCAGGCGTTTTTGCAGCCGCTCCTCGAGATCCGATCGCAAGGGTGCCCGAACGGGTCGCTTCCCTGCCTTCTTCGCTTCCGCATGGCCCTGCACCAACCGCTCCGCGTCGCGTACCGACAATTGCTCGCTGACAATCTGCGTGGCCAGACTCACTTGCGCAGCCGGCGTCATCAACCCCAAAATCACTTTCGCATGCCCTGCAGACAATTGATCCGCCTCAATCATCTGCTGTACTTCAGGAGGCAACGAGGTCAACCGCAACATGTTCGCCACAGACGAACGATCGCAGGCAACTTTCTGCGCGATGGCCTCCTGGGTGAGTCCGAACTCGTTCACCATGCGCTGATAGGCCCGCGCGGTTTCCATGGGATTCAGGTCATCCCGCTGCAGGTTTTCCACCAAGGCGAGCACCATCGACTCTTGATCGGACACGTTTCGAACAAGAGCTGGAATCTTCTGTATTCCAGCCAACTTAGCGGCTCTCAGGCGTCTCTCTCCGGCAATGAGCTCATATATGCCGTCCCCCTTGCGTCGCACCAGAATCGGTTGCAGCAAGCCGTTTTGCTTGAGTGAAGCCGTCAGTTCAGCCAGCTCCACCTCGGAGAACTGCTGCCGTGGCTGAAACCGGTTGGGAACAATGGCTTCCAAGCGCAGTTCCTGCACGTCGCCGCGCTCAGGATCCGTGGTTATTCGACCGCTCGGCAAGAGCGCATCGAGACCTCTACCGAGGGCTTTTTTCTCCATGGGTCACAAACTCCTTAGCTAGGGAAAGATAGGCCTGGGCACCGGAGGATGCCATGTTGTAAAGCAACGCGGGGCGCCCATAACTGGGAGCCTCAGCGAGTGTCACATTACGAGGGATCATGGTTTGATACACGCTTTCACCAAAGTGCCCACGAATCTGCTCGACCACTTGGCGCGCCAGCGAATTCCGTGCGTCGTACATGGTGAGCACAATGCCCTCAATCTCAAGACCGGGATTAAGGGACTGTCTCAGGCGCTGTATGCTCTCCATGAGTCGCCCCAAACCTTCCATGGCGTAATACTCACATTGCACGGGAATCAAGACTGAATGGGCCGCCACCATCGCATTGATCGTCAAGAGTCCAAGCGCTGGCGGGCAATCCAACAGAATGGTGTCATACCGATCGGCAACTTCCGCCAAGGCTTCCTTCAGGCGCTGCTCTCGCCCCTCAATGTTCACGAGTTCGACCTCAGCGCCGGCAAGGTGTGAGTTGGCAGGAACCAAGGACAACCCATTTACCGCAGTATTCATGGTCAGAGACGCGATACTTTCCTTCACAATCAAGGCATTGTAGATCGTCTTTCCCAGCGCCATAGCATCGACGCCAAGTCCGCTGGTGGCATTTCCTTGCGGATCAATGTCCACCAGCAACACAGATCCCCCTTCAATTGCCAGGGCTGCAGCGAGATTCACGGAGGTGGTTGTTTTTCCAACTCCACCTTTTTGATTTGCAACCGCAATGATTCGAGCCATCTCGCCCCCAATCCGCTAGAACATAGCCACATTTCAACCGTGATGTTCCACGTGGAACATCCACTCACTTAGCAAATACCGACAACACTCGATGCCCGTACCCAGATGGAAGCTCATACTCGAGTTCTTTAAGCAAAGCAAGGTTGCCGAGACTAACGCCTCCACCAACCCGTTCGGCTCGGTACAAAATCACCTTCCCACCGGGCTTGAGCAACTCCGCGAGCGCCGCCCCCCATCCATCCACTTTCAAGGCCCGAACCACAATATAATCAAATGCCTGAACCGAATCCTGCCTCTTCACATAGCCTTCCAATTTGGCAGTGATGACCGTCATGTTCTGCAAATCAAGCGATCCAATCATGTACCGCAAAAACGAGCTCCTCTTCTCGCTTGGCTCAAGCAATACCATCGCCAGATCAGGCCGAACAAATTTCAGTGGCAAGGAAGGGAATCCAGCCCCGGCACCGATATCTAGCACGCACTTTTTTCCATTACTATCAATCACTTTCGCGCCAACAATCGAGTCAATGAAATGCTTCACCACAATCTCCTCATCCTGCTCAATGGCGGTGAGATTAATGGCCCGATTCCAGGTTTTCAGCTCACTCAAATAGCGAAGGAATTGCGAAATTGACGACCCAGGAAGGGGAAGTGTGAGCTGAGCGGCAAATGATCGAAGAGAGGCCTCGAACTGAGTTGCATCCTGTTCCACGTGGAACAATTACGCGAAATAGCTCACAGGGGTCAAGGTAAAGCTGCCGGCATGAGCAGGAAAATTCAGAAAGACAGTGACAATGACGGCGATCGGCCTATTCGCCCATGGCAGGCTGACGCCGCCAGCGTTCAAGCGCCACGAGAAGGAGCGAAATGGCAGCCGGCGTCACGCCTGAGATGCGGGAGGCTTGTCCGACCGTAGATGGCCTGACACGCCTGAACTTCTCCCTCACTTCACTAGAAAACCCGGAAACGCCGTCATAGTCGAACTCAGACGGTATGGCTCGCTGCTCAAACTTTTGCGATCGCTGAATCTGCTGAAGCTGTCGCTTGATATACCCTTCATACTTCACCTCGAGTTGAATGGCTTCTACGACCTCTGGATCACAGATATCTGCCCCACCGAAGACAGAGGCAACCTGTTGATAGGTGATGTCTTGGCGCCGAAGCACCTCGGCTAGCGACTGCGTCGGCGAAACCGTCCCTATTCCCCCCCCTTCGAGTAGACGCTTCACCTCTGGCGTAAGCCTCGGCCTTGTCTCCCTGAGCCGCCGAACCTCGCGCTCGATGAGTTCGCGCTTCGCCACAAGCCTTTCGCAAATCGCCGCTGGAATCAGCCCAATACGGTGGCCGATTTCCATGAGGCGCAGGTCCGCATTGTCATGACGAAGCAGGAGTCGATACTCAGCCCGAGACGTAAACATGCGATAAGGCTCCCTGGCATCCTTGGTAATCAGATCGTCAATCAGGACGCCAATATAGGCCTGCGATCGATCGAGAACGAGTGGCTCATTCCCACGGAGCTTCAATGCTGCGTTGATGCCGGCCATGATACCTTGAGCCCCCGCTTCCTCATAACCGGATGTCCCGTTGATTTGGCCAGCGTGGTACAGTCCCGCCACGAGTTTGGTTTCCAGCGTGCTGTGCAGTTGGCGCGGGGGAAAGTAGTCGTATTCGACGGCATAGCCAGGCTTCAATATCTTCGCCTGCTCCAACCCGGGAATAGTCATCAAAATAGCTGCCTGCACATCAACCGGCAGACTGGTTGAAATACCGTTCGGATAAAATTCGTTCGTCTCCAAGCCCTCAGGCTCAATGAAAATCTGATGGCGATCTTTGTCGGCGAATCGAATGACCTTATCTTCAATGGATGGGCAGTATCGTGGCCCCACCGATTCAATCACTCCGCTGAATAACGGCGATCTATCGACATTTTTAGCAATAATATCATGCGTTTGAGAATTCGTATGCGTCAGATGACACGGGACTTGCCGTAAAGGAATCTCCGTAGTACGATACGAGAATGGAGGTGGCGGTTCATCACCCGGCTGCAGTTCCATGACAGAAAAATCGATGGAATCGCGATCGAGCCGAGGTGGGGTTCCGGTCTTCAGACGCCCAACCTCAAACCCAAAATCGCGCATGCAGTCGGACAGGCGTTCCGCTGACGATTCTCCGGCGCGTCCGGCGGGGAAATGGTTCAGGCCGATATGGATCAACCCCTTCAAAAACGTACCGGAGGTGAGCACGACTGCCTCGGTTTCGAGGTGGCTCCCTGCATCGGTGATGATGCCGGTGACGGAACCGGCACGAGTCAGCACCCGATCAACTGTCCCGCCCATGATGGTCAGGCCTGGCTGCGCCTTCAGGGTATCCTGCATGACCTGCCGGTACACCTTCTTATCGCACTGCGCCCTTAACGCACGAACCGCCGGCCCCTTACTCGTGTTGATCATGCGAAACTGAATGCCCGCCCGATCGGTATTCCGCCCCATCTCGCCGCCCAAGGCATCGATCTCTTTCACGAGGTGCCCCTTCGCAATGCCGCCGATGGCGGGATTGCAGGACATCTGCGCAATCCGGTCGGGGTCCATGGTCAGCAACAACGTGCGGACTCCCATGCGCGCGGCGGCCAACGCGGCTTCACACCCTGCATGACCGCCTCCGACCACTATGACGTCGTACCGCTCACTCATTCGGGACATCCCTTCATTTTCCGATACAAAACTCAGAGAAGATGCGTTCGAGAATCTCGTCCGTCGTGATGGTACCGGTAATTTCGCCGAGCGCATCGGCCGCAATGCGAAGATCGAGAGCGATCAATTCACCCGCACGGTCCGCCGCTACCGAATGCTGAGCCTGTTCCACCCCGAGCAATGCACGCTGGCAAGCATCGGCGTGCCGAAGATTAGTCACCATGACGCCATCAGGCGATTCCACACCACCAGTCAGCACACGCTTGCGGATCGCTCCACGCAATGCATCCAACCCCATCTGCGTGGTGGCGGAAATATCAACAATGTCACTGTGGCCAGGACAGGCACCCTCGAGGTGCGTCGGCGACAATTTGCGGGGCAGATCACACTTATTGACGACCAGGATCGAATGGACAGCTTGGTCGCTGGATAACAGCGACGAGTCCTCTTGGGAAAGCGGCTCAGACCCGTCCAGGAGAATCAATGCCAAGTCGGCATCCGCCCATGCAAGCCTGCTGCGACGAATTCCTTCGGCCTCCACCGGATCGTGAGTCAGACGGATACCTGCCGTATCGATCAGTCGCACCGGAATCCCATCAATGCTGACGAGTTCCTCGAGTACGTCCCGCGTTGTGCCCGGAATGGGAGTGACGATGGCCCGATCACTACGCAGCAACGCATTCAGCAAACTGGACTTCCCCACATTGGGGCGACCGAGGATCACAACCACGGCCCCTTCCCTCCAGATGCGACCGTCCTTCCCGGACTCAACCAGGCGGCGAAGTTTGAGGTGCGTGGTCTCCAAAAGCCGAAGCAGTTCATCCTTCCGCACAAACGCAATATCTTCGTCCCCGAAATCGAGCGCGGCTTCGATGTGGGCCAAGGCGGTCACCAATTCGGAACGGATCTGCTCCACTTCGCGAGACAACATGCCTCGGCGCTGTGCCTGGGCCACGGTCAAGCTGCGCGCAGTCTTGGCGCGAATGGTATCAAGCACGGCCTCGGCTTGGGCAAGATCGAGCTTGCCGTTGAGAAATGCGCGTTTGGTAAATTCCCCTGGCTCTGCAAGCCTGGCTCCGGCAGCAAGCAACCATCGACAGAGCTGGTCGAGCACCACAGGACCACCGTGGCACTGCACCTCAACGACATCTTCCCCCGTATAGGAATGCGGGCGCTTCATCACAACCACCAACGCCTCATCCAGGAGAGAACGTACCGGAAGCTCTTCTCCCTGCGGCACATCCTGAGCACGCGCAGGAGAGCGGACATCCGCAACCGTGAGCTTGTGAGACACCAACTCAGAAAGGGGTTTGCCGGAGCGAGGAAGGACAACTTGGGCGGCGACATCAAGCGCATGCTGGCCGCTCACGCGAATCACGCCGATGCCCCCTTCACCAGGCGGGGTGGCGATGGCACAGATGGTATCGTCCAGCGCGCCATGCATGACGCACCCAGTGGGGTGGAGTTATTCGGACTGGCCTTTTTGGCGCCTGCCGTTCTGCTTCTGCTCTTTCGACCCGTCTCCACCGGCAGCTTCGCCATCCGCCGCCGGGACTTGCCATTTTTTACCGAACAGACGCTCCGTGACAACCTGCTGGGTGATCGTCAGCGTATTGTTCGTGAGCCAATACAGCACCAACCCCGCAGGAAAATTCACGAACAAAAACGTCATGAACACCGGCAAGAACAGCATGATCTTCGCTTGCGTCGGATCCATGGTGGTCGGCGTGATCTTCTGCTGGATGACCATGGTCGCACCCATGATGATCGGCAACACATAGAACGGGTCCTGTACGGACAGATCCTTGATCCAAAGCATAAACGGAGCCTGACGAAGGTCGATGGTCATATAAAGAATGTTGAACAGCGCGACAAACACCGGCATCTGCAGCACCATCGGCAAGCACCCGCCGACCGGATTCACCCGGTGATCCTTGTAGAGCTTGATCAGTTCCTTGTTGAGTCGATCACGATCATCCTTGAATTTAGTCTGGATCGCCTGGACTTTCGGCTGAATGACCTGCATCTGCTTCATCGACTTGTAGCTCTTGTACTGCAGCGGCACGAACATGAGCTTGATGAGCATGGTCAGCAGAATGATCGTGACGCCATAGTTGTGCGTAAACTCGTACAGGAAACGCAGCACGTAAAAAATCGGCTTGGCGACCGCCTTAACCAGCGCCCAGCTTCCGAACACAAACCAGCCGAAATCAATCGTATCTTCCAGTCCGACATTCAACGCCTTGAGGATGTCATACTCCTTAGGCCCGGCATACAATTGCATGGTCAGGGCGGATCCGTTCGCAGGCGCGGGGAATCGAACGCCGGCCGACACCAGCTTGTCTCCCTCTTTCTTTGCCAGAGCCGACGCGGCCTTCTGCGGCATGAGCACACTCAAGAAATACTTATCCTGAATGGCCGACCATTTCACCTCGCCCTTGCGCTCGGCCTCACCATCAGGGGTCTCCTTCAACACCTTGTCATCGACGGAGGACGCCGAGCCCATGAGCCCGATAAATCCTTCCCCCCACTCCACAATGCCGAAGTTGGTTCCAAGCGTCACATCCAGCGGAGTCGTGATGCCTTGAGTCCTGACCGCAATGTCCACAACATAGGAGCCGTGGTGGAACGTCAGTTCTTTTTCGACCTGCAGATTACGTTGCGTGTCGTGATACCGAAATGTGAGGTGACCGACCGGATGGGCACTGTCGAGATGGGAAACGTCCTGAGTGACGTGGTACACCGCCGCGCCAAGATCGCTCGTGAGCGCCTGATCGCCGGTGACAAGGCTGAGCGGCCCCTTGAATCGCCCCCCTCCATACACGAGCTGCACCGGCACGGCCCCCTGCTCAGTCGCGGTCGTGTATCGCTTCAGTTCCCAAGATTTTAGGACTGCGCCACGATTACTGAACTTGGCGCGAAACAGTTCCGTGTCCACCTCGACCGTTTGCTCCTCATCCTTGACCGCGCCTGTCGGGAGATCGTGTGAAGCAGGCGTCGCAGTGGCGGGAGGAGACGTCGTTCCGGCAGCACCGGCACTGTTGGTGGCATCACTCCCCGATGCGGAAGGCTTACCGTTGGCTGTGGTGGAACTACCTGTGGTGGCCACTTGCACCGGCTCAGACGGCGGCAACAAGCCCATGCCCTTCAGCAAGTAGTCGTAGCCGATAATGACGGCCAGGGACACGATAAGGAAAATAACGACTCGTTTTTCCATGAAGGTTTAGACAGTGAGTAGCGGATGAAGTGTTGGTGCCACGACGGTTACCTTACAGGATCAACACCGCCGGGATGGAAAGGATGACATTTTAACAGCCGTCGAACGGCCATCACCCCTCCTTTGAGTACACCATGCCGCTCGATGGCGTCCTGCGCATACACGGAACAAGTCGGATAGAAACGGCAGGCCGGCCCAAGCAGCGGCGAAATACAGGCACGGTAGATCGTCAGGAGTATGAGACACACGCGCCTCAGCGCGAGGGTTCCCCAAAACGGGCTAACCGCTGTCTTTGCAATGTGGCTCGCCATAGGCTTTGCAATTCTACAAACGACAGATTCAGGCACTCACGTTTCGGAAACACTAGAAATGCATTCCCCGGCACTAACACTGGCCGAGCCGCACGACCTAGTTCGCGAAACAGGCGCTTCGCACGATTCCGGCGCACCGCCGTCCCGAACCGTCGACCGATCACAATCCCCATCATGGCATCCTGGGTCATGCCCGGACAAATTTGGAGATTGAACAGTCCCGTTGTGACACGCCGACCATTTTTCTTGATGTGCTGGATCTCCCGGCTACGCTTCAAGAAAAACGGCACAGACATTTGTCCTACCGCCATTACAAACCTGCCCGCTGGTTACCTGGCCGCGAGCCCTGGCAGACCAGAGATCGCACGTTGCCCCATTGACCTACGACAACCAGGTTAAGACGGCAGTGCCCACCCCAGGTCGAGGGCTCACCACCTGGATGTGTGCTTACATGCAGATAGCCGAGCGGCAGGAAAGAATCAGACGGTGAGACGAGCGCGGCCTTTGGCTCGACGACGAGCGATGACTTTTCGGCCGTTCTTGGTGCTCATGCGCTTCCGAAATCCATGTTCCCGCTTGCGCTTGAGATTCGAGGGCTGCTTAAAAGTGAACGACATGACGGACTCCTTCTGGAGAAATCAACTTTCAATGAAGAGGCCGCATTATAGGGGTGAGACGAGAGGGTGTCAATCGATGCGGGGTCCCCGGCCTTCGACACCCGGAGGAGGCATGGCCTGAATCGTAGAAGTGTCACCCCGGCAACCAAGCGAAGGAGATTCCAATCACCCATGAAACTCTTGAGGCACTCTTGCCCTCCCCTGACAAAGATGCCACAGCACTCACCAAGTGTCGGATCAGTCGTTTGGCGCTAACCAATTGTTCCACAAGACAATTGCAAGACCAAGTCGTGACATGACTCTCTGGCACTCACATTGCGTCTTCATGAGCGGGGGAGCATATCGTCGCACGCACATAGGTGTGGTTCAAGAAGCTGATAAGGAAGAACCAGCGCTCCCGAAGAGGTCCTGGCGGATCGTTATCCGCAACCCACGCGTCAAAAGACGCGAAGAACTCGCAGGGGCGGCCCCCGCACGTTAGAATACATTGAGCATGAACCATACACGCAACATCCGCAGAATTGTGTTACGCATGGCCCTCATCGGCTCCCTGTCGATGAGTGTGGGCGGATGCGTCGAAACCGTTCCCGAAGAGTTGGTCGAAGCGGTCGAAAGCATCGACCGTGATCTCTTCACACTGCGAGCCGCAGACCTCACACCCGAAGCCTACTCGAAGTTCTCTCGTCAATGGATCGCGCTGAGAGGCCGCATCGAGTCGGAGGAGAATATCGTTCGCTGGCCTTGGGAAGACAATGAGTTGGAAACGGAGCTGGAAGCCCTTCAGGCCGAAGGGACTCATCTCGTCGCCGAGGTCAATAGCCGCCTCCAGGCACAACGCACCGCAGCAGAAGCAAAGCTGGCCAAAGTCGAGCAACGACTGCGGCTCCTGAACACGAAGGTCGGAGACATCGGCAGTCGTGTGGTGCTTGGTGAACATCCCCTCGAAACCGAACTGCTCGTCAAGCAAGCACGCCATTATCTTGAGCAAGGACAATTCGACTACGCCAATCAAGCCTCTGAACGCGCAAGCCAAAACCTGTTCAAACAAACGGCCCTGCTGACCAATGAATTAGGTCGTTATGCGGACGACGACCTGATCGCCGCCTGGCGGGAATCTGCACGGCGCACCATCGACTGGTCGCGCAAAAATCGCGCGCATGCGATCGTCATCAGCAAAGCCGACCGCGTGCTCACGGTCTACAAGAGCGGACGGAAAGTCCTGACCTACCCGATCCGCCTAGGCTCGAAAGGCATCCGCGCAAAACAATATTATGGAGATGGCGCGACGCCTGAGGGCGAATATCGCATCCAGCGAAAACGCGGGCCTGGGCAAACGCCCTACTTTCGTGCGTTGATTCTCGATTATCCGAACGCTGAAGACCGACGCCGATTTGAAGAGGCACAACAAGCGGGACTGATTCCCAAGAATCGACAGATGCCCGGACTCATTCAGCTTCACGGCATTGCCCAAGGCATCACCGATCAGCCGTACGGCAGCATCGTCCTGGACAACCCCCAGATCGCCGTACTGTTCGCTCAGGTGGCTGTGGGCACACCCGTGAATATTGTTGGGGCCTTGGAATCACACAACTCCGTCTCCCTCGTACTGGCCGACCTGGGCGATCAGGAAGAAGAAACCTAGCCTCCACAACAGCTCCCCCCACTCAAGTCGACGGCATTCGCTCTCACACGTACCCATCCCTTCTCCTCCCCGGCATCGGCATCAACGCGTTTGCCTTTTTACTTTCCCGAACCTAAGATACGGAACAGCCGACGCGCATTGTCGTTCCTCCACCCCATGGAAGAGAGCGTGTTATGCCGATCCGCCCCGACACATCATCGCTACCGACCGACCAGGCCATCGCCCGAACACTTGACGAGCTGGGCGGCAACCATGTCATCGAACGTATCTGGACCCGCGACCACAGGGTGTGGAAACCGACCTCCAGAGAAATCGAAAACCGACTTGGTTGGTTGACGGTTCTCGATCACATGCAGGACGGGGTCTCCGATCTGCGAGCCTTTGCGCAAGCATCCCGAGAAGCTCGTATCACCGACGTGGTCCTGCTTGGGATGGGCGGGAGCAGCCTCGGCCCTGAGGTCTTGCGCTGCACCTTTGGTTCCTCCAAGGGCGCCCCGCGACTCTGGGTGCTGGATTCCACCGTACCTGGTTGGGTCCGGCAAGTGACCGCGACGATCCAGCCGGCGAGAACGCTGTTCCTTGTCGCCAGCAAATCAGGCGGTACGATCGAAGTGATGTCGCTCTTCGCCCACTTCTGGAACCTCGTACACCGCACCAAGGGTCATCGGGGAGGAGCCCAGTTTGTCGCGATCACGGATCCCGGAACCGGCCTGGAACGACTCGCGCAGGAGCGCGGATTTTGGCGTACCTTCACCAATCAACCGGACATCGGCGGGCGCTACTCAGTCCTCTCCTATTTCGGCCTCGTTCCTGCGGCACTGCTGGGACTCAATGTTGAAAAACTCCTGAACCGAGCGCTCGCGATGCGCGAAGCGTGTCGGCGCACCTCCACACCAAAGGACAATCCCGGGGCAGCACTGGGGGGCATGATGGCCGCCATGGTCAAAGCCGGTCGCGACAAAGTCACCCTCCTCACTTCGCCGACACTGCAGTCGTTCGGCCTGTGGGTGGAGCAATTGCTAGCGGAAAGCACCGGCAAAGAAGGGACAGGACTCATACCCGTAGCAGGAGAGCCCCTCGCTCCCCCGTCTGCCTATGGAGCCGATCGATTGTTTATCAGTCTTCGCCTCAAGGGCGACCGGAATGCCTCGTTGGATCGAGGCCTCGCCGCACTCCAAAACGCCGGGCACCCAGTCTTCCGACTGCACTTGAGTGATCGATACGATCTGGGCGCTGAATTCTTCCGCTGGGAATTCGCCACTGCTGTCGCAGGACACGTGCTCGGCATTCATCCATTTGATCAGCCGAATGTTCAAGAAAGTAAAGACAACACCGCCCGTGTGCTCAAGGAGGTTGAGACCCAAGGGCGACTCCCCGCGTTGCCGACGCCGCCCCCGCCGCAGGCCCTCGCCCAGCTGCTGACGCAGGCTGCGCCCAATCGGTACGTTGCGATTCTCGCCTATACGACGCCAAGCCTCAAACTTGATGCCGCACTGCGCGCTCTGCGTAAGGCGATCATGACCAGATATCACCTGGCCACGACAGCCGGATACGGCCCTCGCTACCTACACTCCACCGGGCAACTGCACAAGGGTGGCCCCAACAGCGGACTCTTTCTTGAGCTCGTGGACGCCATGAAGCCGGATCTTTCGGTTCCGGAACAGCCCTATACATTCGGCACTCTCGCTCTCGCCCAGGCACTCGGTGATCTTCAGTCGCTGCATAGCCATCAGCGCCCTGCGGTCAGGATCAGCCTTGGTACCGATCCCGTGCGCACCATACGTCGCCTGGTCACACGACTCGCTCCAGCCGCAACAGCCCGCCGGAAACCCGCCCCAACCAGGCGGACCGCCTCAGCACGTCGAGCCCGTCGCTGAGATGTCATCCAGGCCTGAGCTGCATACCTTCGCAGATGCGCAGGACCTCGTGGTGGCCGCGGCAGACCTCTTCGTACAACTGGGGCAGCAGGCGATTGCCGAACGTAACCGATTCCTGGTGGCGCTGTCCGGCGGCTCAACGCCGAAGGCTCTCTATGCCGCCCTTACACGTCCACACATTGCGCAACACTTAGACTGGCGCAAGGTCCATTTCTTCTTCGGAGACGAACGCGGCGTGCCGCCCACACATGCCGAGAGTAACTTTGGCCTCGCCCAGGCCATGCTCTTTCACCCCTTGCACATTCCCTCCTCCTTGATCCATCGCATGCGGGGTGAGGACCCGCCGGAGTCTGCCGCGATCGACTACGAAAGGACGCTGCGTCGCATAGCCGCTCCTGTCACAGGACAATGGCCGGTTCTGGACCTGATCCTCCTGGGAATGGGCGATGATGGCCACACCGCCTCGCTGTTCCCCGACACTCCTGCGGTGACCGACACGATCCGTTGGGTGGTTCCGGGTTACGCTCCGCAGGGGACTCGCTCACGCATCACCATCACCCTAGGTGTGATCAATCATGCGAGTGTGGTACTGTTTCTGATCGCCGGGCGAAATAAGGCCGTCGTCGTCCAGCGCATTTTGGAAAGAAGCGCCGACGATCCCAGCCCCTATCCAGCCGCACTGGTTCGGCCTGAACACGGGCGGCTGTTGTGGTACCTAGATCGCGCCGCAGCATCGGAATTGACCATAGCTCCACAACATTTGACATCGCGAGAGGATCCATGATTCTGGCAGGCGATATCGGCGGCACGAAAACGAATTTGGCTCTCTATGAATGGACCAGCGGACGTGTCGAGCCGATCCGTGAAGATAGTTTTCATAGTGCGGACTATACAACCTTAGAAGACATCGTCGAAGAATTCCTGAGCACGCCACTGGCCTCGCCCATGTCCGAGGGAGAGCAGGAACAAGAGTCAGATGGCGCGACTCCAGACACCGAGACAAGCGCCGTTGAGAACGGCCCCGAACCGATTCGAGTCACGGCCGCATGCTTCGGCGTAGCGGGCCCGGTCATCGACAACCGGTGCCGCACCACGAATCTTCCTTGGGTCATCGAGGGAGCTTCCCTCGCCGAGCGATTCGCCATTCCCCAGGTACGACTCCTCAATGATCTCGAAGCAACCGCCCATGGCATCCTTCTCCTCACACCGGATGAAATCGTCGCCCTGAATGCCGGTACGCCGCCCAAAAAGAAACAAGCCCTGGCGCTGATCGCAGCCGGCACCGGCCTCGGTGAATGTATTCTGTACTGGGACGGGACCCGCTATCGTCCCGTGCCCTCCGAAGGCGGGCACACGGACTTTGCGCCCAACAGCGACACGGAGATTGAATTGCTGCGGCATCTCCGCGGCAGTTACCTGCACGTCAGCTACGAACGAATCGTGTCAGGCCCAGGCCTCCACGCCATTTATGACTATCTCCGTGACACCAAGAAAAATGAGCCGACCTGGCTGGCGGAAAAAATCAAGGTCGGCAACCCGGCCGCTGAAATTGCCGAAGCAGGACTGAAGGGCCAAGCCGAGATCGCCACGCAGGCGCTGGATTTATTCGCGACCATTTACGGCGCCGAGGCGGGCAACCTGGCACTGAAGGCCCTGACGTTGGACGGCGTCTACGTCGCCGGAGGCATCGCCCCCAAATTACTCAAGAAACTGCAGGATGGTTCGTTCATGCGCGGCTTTACCAACAAAGGCCGTTACAAACGGATGATGACCCAGATTCCGGTACAGGTCGTGATGAACGACAAAACCGCCCTGCTCGGCGCCGCCTCCATGGCGGCTCAACTGACCTCATCACATGCATCATGACATCATCATACGATCTCGATTCTGAAAAGCGGCAAGCTGCCCTCAAGGCAACCGAATTCGTGCGCGACGGCATGGTCGTCGGACTGGGTACTGGGACGACGTCCAAACATTTGATTCTGGCGCTTGGGGAGCGCGTCCGCGCCGGGCTGAAGATTCAGGCCGTCCCGACCTCCCACGACACGGCCGCCCTCGCACGACAAGCCGGCATTCCACTCATCGAATCCGACAATGCCTGGATGATCGATATCGCCATTGACGGCGCCGATCAGGTCGACCCTCAATTGAATCTCGTCAAAGGTGGCGGCGGGGCGTTGCTCAAAGAAAAAATCGTGGCCGCAGCTGCGAAGCAATTCGTCGTCATGGTCGACCACACGAAGCTCGTGCCGGGACTCGGGGGAAGTTTCCCGCTGCCGATTGAAGTGGTTCCGTTCGGATGGGGTAGCACCGCACGCAACATCGAACAAGCCTCCGGAGGACAAGCCGTGCTGCGCGAACGCACCGGCACCGTATTTCAAACCGAGGCCGGCCATGTCATCCTCGATCTCCATATGCCGAAGATCGACGACCCGGCCACGCTGGAAATCGAATTGAATCAAATTCCCGGCATCGTTGAAACCGGGCTGTTCATCGGACGGACCGGCATCCTGATCGTCGGCCATGCACAGGGCGTCGACGTCACCCATGCCGCGAAACCATGACCGATGGATCGCCCGATCCTCCGGTTACACGCCGACACACAGCACTGCTGGTCGCTCGTGCCACAGCCAACGCCATCTTCTGGATCGGCACCTGGCAGGGCGCCTCATGGCTACTCTTCGCCAACAGGGCTTGGAGCGCGCCGACTTCCTCTCACGACCCACGACAGTCCACGACTAACTTGGTGACGCCATCCATGAACACACAGGATCCTTACCGACTCCCATCCCACGTCCGGCCGACTCACTACGACTTGCGCATCGAGCCCGACCTCACGGCTCACACCTTTACCGGCCATGAGGCCATTACCCTGACGGTGATCGAGCCGACCTCAGACATCCTACTCAATGCCACAGAGTTGGAAATCTCCTCCGCCATAGTGTCCGCTGAGAGCCAATCGCCCAGAGCCGGAGCCGTCGAGATGGACGACGAGCACCAGCGATGCCGCATCACCTTTCCACACGTGATTCCAGCAGGCACATGGACATTGCATCTGACCTTTCGCGGAACCTTGAACGACAAACTCCGCGGATTCTATCGCAGCAGCTACAAGGACGGCCAAGGCGTCGTCCATTCCCTGGCCGCCACACAGTTTGAGGCCACAGATGCGCGACGGGCTTTTCCCTGCTGGGATGAGCCGCAATTCAAAGCCGTCTTCGCCGTCACATTGGTGATCGATCCCTCACTGACGGCGATCTCGAATACCCGCGTCATCGAGGATCGGCAAGAACACGGGAAGCGTGTGGTCCGGTTTGCCGAGTCGATCAGGATGTCCACCTATCTGGTCGCATTCATCGTCGGACAGCTGGTGCCAACGCCTCCCATCATGGCGCGGCAGACCCCGGTCCGGCTCTGGTCCGTGCCGGGCAAACAACACCTGACCGCCTTTGGACATGAGATCGCCGTTTACTCGCTCAATTTCCTCGCCGAGTATTACGACAGTCCCTATCCTGGCGACAAACTCGATCTGATCGCCATTCCGGATTTTGCCTCCGGCGCGATGGAGAATCTGGGCGCGATCACCTTTCGAGAAACGGCCTTACTCCTCGACCAGCGAACCGCCACCCACGCCGAGCAGGGACGTGTCGCCGACGTCGTGGCACACGAGAATGCCCACATGTGGTTTGGAGACCTGGTCACGATGGCCTGGTGGAACGGGCTCTGGCTCAACGAAGCCTTTGCGACCTTCATGGAAATGCTGGTCGTCGACGCCTGGAAGCCGGAATGGGAACGCTGGACAGCCTTCGGCATCGCCCGTGCCGCAGCCTTGTCGGTGGACGGGCTGCTCAGCACCAGGCCGATCGAATTTCCCGTGCACGCGCCCAAAGAAGCCGAGGCCATGTTCGACGTGTTGACCTATGAGAAGGGCGCATCGGTATTGCGCATGCTGGAACAACATCTCGGACCAACGGTCTTCCGGGATGGAGTCCGCCACTACCTCACGGCGCATGCCTATGGCAATGCAGAGACCACAGATCTCTGGGTTTCGCTGGGACAGGCCTCAAAGCACGATGTTCCGGCGCTTATGAACGAGTGGATTTTCTCACCAGGCTATCCCGTGCTCTCGCTGAGCGTGGAATCATCATCGACCCTCACGCTGCGGCAACATCGCTTCACCTACGCCGAAGATACGTCGACGTCCTCGTCACCATCGGTTGCGCCACACTGGCAGATTCCGATCCAATTGCGCATCGACACCGGACAAGGCACGGAAACCAGGCGTCTGTTACTGGGCGATCGGGAAAGCCATATCCCGTTGCCTCAGGATTGGACGTCGATTCTGGCAAATGAAGGCGGGCACGGATTTTACCGCGTCCGCTACAGCGCGGAATTGTTGGCCCGCTTACAGATGCGAGGCTTGCACACGCTCGATCCGGTCGAGCGATTCAATCTCCTGAACGACACCTGGGCCTCGACCGTTGCGGGGATGGTGGCCCCCGTAGACTACCTCGCCCTCACCGAACATTTTCATGGGGAGCGAGATCCGCATGTCTGGGCCGTCATGTTGGGTTCGTTTTCCACGATGCATCAGCTGCTGGCGGAAGACGATCGCCCGCGGCTGGCCGCGCTCGTCCGGAAGCGACTCGCCACGACGTTTGCCGACCTGGGCTGGACACCCCGTGCCGATGAACGCGAATTGGTCAAGGAGTTACGCGGGGATATCATTCGAGCCTTGGGCACACTGGGGCGCGATGAGGCCATTCAAGCTCAGGCAGCGGAGGCGTTTCGCGAGCTACAGACTCAGACCAGACCCATCGACCCTAATGTCATTCCCGCCTTGGTCTCCATCCTGGCCTTCACAGGGGACGAGGCTCGTTATGAGGACTTCGCCGGCCGAGTCCGTGCAGCGACCACCCCGCAAGAGGAACGCCGCTATCTGTTCTCGCTCGCGGCATTTCGACAGCCCGCTTTGCTGGAGCGAACACTGGCCAAGACACTCACCGATGACGTCCGAACCCAGGATGCGCCCTTCCTCGTCAGCAGCCTACTCCACAATGTCTACATCCGTGAAAAGGCCTGGGAGTTCGTGAAACGCAATTGGGAACGGATGGATCGGCTGTTTCCCAAAAGCGGCCTTCGACGCATGTGTGGAGGCATTGTCGGGCTCTCCACCCCTGACCTGGAGCGAGACGTACGGCAATTTTTTGCCACACGCAAGATCGACCTCGGCGGAAAAAGCCTGCAGCAGTACCTCGAACAACTACACATTGCCGTGCGCTTTGGTGAACGTGACCGCGAGGCGATTCGCACCGTGTTGGCAAGCAAGACGCATTGACCGGAAGGCGAGAGCCGACGCTCGTCACTCGTGCCGTAGCACGCTCAACGGAGGCTGCCCGAGAAGCCGGTAGGTGCTGAGAAACCCGACCAAGAGGGTGAGGAGTATGGTGCACCCCAGCCCGATCCCCAGCAACTCGGGCTCCAACGCCCAGGGTAATTCCAGGATATACCGCAGGATGGCCCACGAAAACGCACTGGCGAGGACGACACCGATCGTCCCCGCCACGCAACCCAGGAGCGCATATTCGGCAGCAAAGGATCGCGCGATCAACCCGCGTGTCGCGCCGAGCGCTTTGAGAATGACCGCCTCATAGAGCCGGCGATACCGTGTCGCGGCCAACGCCGCCGCCATCACCAGCGCGCCGGCCAACAGACAAAAGACCGCCACCGCACGAATAGCCAACGACAAACGATCGAGCACGCGGGCGAAACTGCCCAACACCTCACCGATGTTGATGGCGGTTACGTTGGGAAACGCCGCGACCACTGCCGACTGAAACGCCGCCTCGTCCCGAGGCGCCACGTGAACCGTGGCCACGTAGGTCATCGGCGCACCATCAAGCGAACCCGGAGACATGATCAGATAAAAATTGGTCGAAAAATTTCCCCACTCGACTTTTCGAATGCTGCTCACCTCTGCCTGAATGATGGTGCCCTGGATGTTCAGATCGACCAGCGTACCGACATCGATTCCAAGGCTCTTCGCCGCTTCCTCCTCGACGGACACTTGCGGTCGCACAAGCTTTTGCCCCGGTCGCCACCACGCGCCTCGTACGATCCGGTTCTCCTTGGGCAATTCATCCAGAAAGGTCAGCACGTACTCCCGATTCACATACCAGTTCTTGCGCTTTTCCTCACGTGACTGATTGGGCGCCTCCTCCTGCTCGGATTCACGATCCAGGGTGACCACCCGACCGTCGATGGCATGGAACCGCGAGCGGACCAACGGCGTCAAGTCCGGCGCGACATCGCCGGTTCGTCGATGAACCAGCTCAGCAAACGCAGCGGCCTGATCCGGCTGAATGTCGATAAAAAAGAAGGTCGGCGAATCCGATGGCCGGTTCTCTCCCACCTGCCGCACCAACGCATGTTCCAGCAATCCGATCGCAAGAATCACCATCACCCCGACGCCGAGTGCGACCATCACGCCGAGCGCCTGCCCTCCGGGACGTTGAAGATTGCCGAGCGCCTGTTTGACGGACAACGCCCGCGGCACAGGCATCACGCGCAGTCCCAGCAACAACAGGTGAGCCGCGGCAGTCAACACCACCAGAGCAACCACCAACCCGGCAATGAACAGCCCCCCAATGGCCCACGACCCGGCCTGCCACACCGACAGTCCCGCCAACCCCAGCGCGATACCGGCAGCTGTTGCAGCCCGCATGGGATCCGCGGTGATCATGCGAGCCGCTCGTCTCCACCAGGATGCGCCGCGCAATACCGCCCCAATAGGCGCTCCTTCCACATCGCGGCGGAAAATGGCCGCCGGCTTGATGTCACGGATCGTCAGCAACGGCCACACACTGAACAGCAACGTGGTCAGCACGCCTAAGGCCAGGCCCTTTGCGATCGGAATCAGCGCGGAAACGGAGAGCAGCGCAGAAAATTCGATCTGCTGCAACACATCGGTGGCGAGTAGTGTGGAAACCGCCTGCGGCAAGATCGATTGCAGCATGACTCCGATACCGATGCCCCCCACACTGCCCAGGAAACCCAATCCGACAGCCTGCCCCAAATAGGAGGCGATGATCGTGTGCGTGTCTGCACCCACGGTCTTGAGAATCGCGATAGATTGCAGTTTCTCGCGCAGAAATGCCTGGATCGACAGGGCCACACCGATTCCGCCGACAAACAACGCCGTCAGGCCGACCAGTCCCAAATACCGAGCCAATTGCTCGAGAAACTGCTTGAGCTGCGGTTGCGCATCCCGATAGGAAGACACCCGTGCGGACTCTGCGGTCAGACGACCTCGCAATTCGTGCAGCAGCGGTGATGGAGTCATGGTCCCAGGCAGTTTCAAGAGATGCCGCTCGCGCACACGACTGCCCAGCTTCATCAAATGTGCCGCCGCGAGTCCTTCCTGAGAAATCAGCACGCGCGGCCCCAAGCTGAACATGTTGGCCATACGATCCGGTTCGGTGTAAATCACCCCCGTGATCACGAACGACACATCCCCGATCTTGATCGCATCACCAACCGCCAACCCCAAACGAATCAAGAGCCCATCTTGTACCACCGCACCGTGACAGGCCTCGCGACAGACATTGCCTGAGGGATGCAGCAACTCTGTGAGCGGGCGATCCGGCGCCGTCCTCACCACCCCATAGAGCGGATACCCCGACTCCACGGCTTTTAATTCAACCAACTGCGTCACGTCTGCTGCGCCATTGGCCCGATCGATCCGCGCAACCATCGCGACCAATTCACTCACGCGTGTACTGAGAATTCCGCGCTCCGCGAGCTGCTTGAGCACGGCGAGACCGATATCCCCCAGCGGTCTGGATGCCCGAATCTCGAGATCTCCTCCCAACAACCCCCGTGCTTCCTTGAGCACCGCGCGCTCAACATTGGCCGAAAAGAGGGAGACGCCGACCACCGCACCGACACCCAGCGCAATACAGGCCAGGAAATAGAGGAAATGGCGCCAGGCGGACCGCAATTCCCGCCAGCCCATGATGAGCCAAAAAGGCATCATGAGAGAGAATCAGGCTGGCTCGGCTGGCAGCCCGTCAATTGGTCGGAGGCAATCCGGCCGTCCCGAATGGTGATGACCCGCTCCAGCGTGGCAGCCAACTGCGAATCGTGGGTGACCAGGACCAGCGTCGTGCCCGCGTCGCGGTGCAACGCCATGATCAATTCGATGACATGTCGGCCCGTGGAGGAATCCAAGTTCCCGGTCGGTTCATCTGCCAGCAGAATCGGCGGGCGACAGGCAAAGGCGCGGGCCACGGCCACACGCTGCTGCTCCCCTCCCGACAACTGCACAGGATGGTGCGACATCCGGTGCCCCAAGCCGACGGCCTCCAACAATTCGCACGCTCGCTCACGACTGCGCGGATCTCCGGCGAGTTCGAGTGGAATCGACACATTCTCCAAGGCCGTCAACGTGGGAATCAGATGGAATGACTGAAAAATATATCCGATACTGGCAAGGCGCAGACGAGCCATCGCCTTTTCTCCGAGGCCCGTAATGTCCACCCCGTTGAGGCAAATCGTCCCGGAAGTCGGCCGGTCGAGCCCCGCGATCAGGCCCAAGAGCGTAGATTTCCCGCTCCCGGATGGTCCCACGATCGCGACCGTCTGCTTGTCGGGAATATCTAGGGTGACGTCATCCAGTATTGTCACCAGTTGTCCCCCGGCCTCGAGTTGCATCGTCACATGTTGCGTGGCAATCATACGGTCTCTCATCGGTTGATGGGTCTCAGGCAGCAGCAAATTCATATTATACTGTAGTCATGACAACCCGCTCCGACCTTTTCCCCGCCATCTGGCGCCTCGGCGCAGCGTACCTCGCAACGCTGCTCACCATTGGTCTGTCAGCATGTGATCCATCAACTGCGCCCACATCGCCGCCCTCACCGACTACCCGGTCGGCGCCGCAACCTGAGACCAGAGAGGTCCAGCCCCAGCCTCCCGCAGTCACAACGCCGACTTCACCAGCCAGCACACGCCCCAAAATTGTGGCGTTCGGCGATAGCCTGACGGCCGGTCTCGGAGTCGCGCCCAACCAGTCCTACCCTGCACAGTTGCAGAGACGACTCGATGCGTTAGGATACCCGTACCTGGTGCTCAACGCCGGGGTCAGCGGTGACACCTCTGCCGGGGGGCTCCGCCGCGTCTCCTGGGTTCTCGCAGGGAATCCACATCTGGTGATTCTCGAATTAGGCGGGAACGACGGATTGCGGGGCTTGAGCCTGCAGGAAACCCGTTCGCATCTGGATGCGATCATCAGGCGACTCAAAGAGACGGAGGTGCTGGTGATTCTTGCCGGAATGAAGCTGCCACCGAACTATGGAGAAGAGTACACGAACAAGTTCGAAGCCATGTACAGGGACTTGGCCCATGTCCATTCGCTTCCCTTGATTCCATTCTTGCTGGAAGGAGTTGGGGGACAACCATCTCTCAATCAGGCCGATGGCATCCATCCCACCGCGGAAGGGTATCGGATAGTCGTTGAAAACGTGCTGCAAAGTCTGCTGCCAGTACTGAACAAGCCGGCAGCAGCCAAGGCCGGGACAAAAAAGAAGGCGTGAAACATCATCCCCGCTCACAATGAGCAGAGCAACATTTCACGCCGAACCATCAGGAGGAGTAGGTTAGCTCTTCTTGAAAAAGGTGTCGTATACGCCGAAGCCCAAGATCAGGGCGATCAGGGTGTAGTACAGACCCGTGATACCGCTGTAATCCGGCGGCCCCTCGCTGACATTGGCAAATGCATTCGCTGCCTGAAGGACCCCGACTCCGCCCAAGACTCCCACTATCAGCTTGTTCATGATCTCCCCCTTGTAATCAAGGACTGCCCAAAGAGGCCCGCATTGTACTGAAGGGAAGAGGGATGACGCAAGGGGGTATGAAACGGAAGGATTTGAGAGGATCCTCCACTGGTGGCAGGCACACTATTCTCGCTCGATTGCCTTTACGCCTTGCCGAGCGCTTTCAGCATTGACGCCACGTCTCGACAGGTGCCAGACAACCCCTCTAGACGGCGGCCCTTCTCAGTCACGAGTGTGGCAATAGCCTTGACCTCCCCTTCGAACTGCTCAATATGCCGTGAGAGATCAGCGGTCTTGTTGAGTACGGCCTTCTGCTGCTCCACCTCACGCTGCAGATCATGGCAGATGGCCTGAAGGGATTTGGCCTCCTTCACCGACACCTCCAGATCCTGAGTGAGGCGAGCCACCGTCGCTTCCCGACTGCGAACGTCTGAGTCGAGTTGAATCTGGGTGACTTCACTCTCACGGCGCCGCTCATCCAACTGTTGAATGATGTGCGTCCAGGTTGAAACGAGCCCGGGCTGGATATTGGGCTGTTCGGGAACCGGTTGGCCACCTTGAATCGCCTGCACCACACGCTGCATCCACTCCGTGAATTGTGTCAATTCTCCCAATTTCACATCGCTCGAAGGCGCGGCCGTTGCGGCAGCCGGTTCGACTTGTGGGCGAAGCGTGCTTGGTCTGGCCTTGGGCACGATGCGCGCGTTCGACCACCGTTGATACTCCAGCAACGCCGCCACACCATGCCGGCACATCGGCTGTTCGGGCAGGGTACAAGAACACTTGGCCTCCAGATTGCCATTGGCCAGGCGAATGGTTTGTTCGTACAACCCGGAATTCCCCATGACCGATGAGGTCAATTCGGTGTCTGACGCATCCGTCAGTTGCACCCGACGTTCTGCCTGGTACTGCTTCCCAATCTGAAAAGCTTTCGGCTCCACGACGGAACTGATCATGGCTGCCTCCAGCAACCCCAGGCGGTCAGCCGAACATGCAATTTTGCCCCTCATAGTGTCACCTGTGACATGATTGATCCCACTGAATCGGCCTTGCAGCCTCCCGAACGATCGCCCAAGTCCCATGCTGTTACCATCCGATAGCTACCTGCTCGAGAGGAGACCTGAGTGTACGATAGACACGTCCTCCCGACCATCCCCGCAAGGGAGGGGACGAGAACAGACACGGCAAACGGAAGGCCTCGTTACAGCCTAATCGCTGACTCTCCTTATCGGCACCGCCGGGGAGCGCCTTGAGATCCCGGGGGCGTCAACCAGACAAAATCCGCGATTCCTTCCAGCATCGACTCGGACAGCTCGGCGGCTCGCTCAGGCTCAAACGTTGCCAGGTAGACCGTCACCTGCTTGAGTCCGGCAGGTTCCCGTCGCGCCACACGGTTCGGGACTGGCAATCGATACTGCACGTGCCCCCCACCGGTATAACTCACAACCGGGCCCTGGGAGAGATCCGCAGCAAGTCTGATCCTGTCGAACACTGCAGCGATGGTCTTGGCCATCCCCTCATCCCGCACCATGGAGGCCTGATACATGGTCAGATAATCTTCAGGAGCCCCACCTCCGTGACAAGCCTGGAGCTGTGACAGGATTCGGGAACGGTACGCCGAATCATCGACGATGGTCTCTCCCTCCATCCCCCACTGACGCCACTCCGGCTGTCCTTTCGCCAGATCGAGTCCCTGCTTCACGACCTGGCGAATCAGGGGCTTCGGCGGGTTCATTGCCACCAAGGAGAGCTGGTGCTCTCGGGCAAACTGCACGAGCGGTTCGTAATCCTCGAAGGCGCCGCCCCAGTTCTGCTTCCAGCCGACGCGTTCGAGAAAGTCTGCCCGAGATGGCTCTTTCGACGTGAGGTAGCGATCGAGCTCCGCCTGCCCGTCCCAACCGAACATCTCCATCGCCAACACAGGCCGCCGCCCACGATCGGCCAGCGACCGAAGAACCACCAAGGCAGCATCGATATGCGCGCGATTATGATGCTCCTCGCCCAGATAGATGACGTCATACCCGGCCAATTGCTCCAACCACTTCTCCATCGACACCGCGCGGCCTGATCTGGCATCCAACACCTGCCCGGGTGCCCATTCATCCCCCGGCTGCCCCACGGATACGACTGCGGGGCCTTTCGCCTGGCACCCCCACACATTTAGCAGCAGCACCGCGAGAATGAAGAATCTCTCGCCCCTCTTCAACCAGCTTGTGCATGCACGCATGTCGAATCTCTGCATCACGCCTCCTTCACATGCGCATCGCACGTCCGTCATCGCGACTCGCTTGACTCCTTTACGACAGGCTCGATACTCTGCGCAACGCCATTTCACAGCATAGCATCTGCACACACCGGATGTGCGCTTCACCATCTCGTCTAGTCATGGCTATTGAGCCTCACCAGTCGGCCGTGTTTCGCAAGCAGATTGCTGCTGCTCGGTCCGCCGATCCAACCGCGTGGGACGCCTCGCGTCACCTGGTCCATCCGGCAGCCTGGCCCACGACGCGAGACCAACTGATCGCGGCCATCGCGGCCTCGACCGTTCCGGACGACATCAAACACAGCCTCATGGCCGCCTTCACATCCGACCAGGGCGCGACGGATCGCACATTCTCCACTGATGTACTCAAAGAGCTCACCGGGTTACCAGCCACCAAAGGCCTGCGCGCCCTCTGCGTCTTCTTTGGATTGCGGGTGAACTCCCCCGCCAAATGGCCGATCCCCTCCATTGCACCTGCGGCGATCGACTCGTTCCTGCAACAACACCGCAACCCCTTTGAGCTGCTCACGGATCACGTTCCCGCATCGGTGCTGGATCTGGGCGCGGGCGATCTCTCCTTTGCGGAAGAACTCGCCAGCATGTATGGAACATCCCTGGCGGCGCAACAGAGGCCGCTGATCCTGCACTGCCTCGACCGGTTGAACCCGAACTCGCAACTCGGTGGGCCTCTACATGCCCATCCGCTTCGTCTTAGCCGATTACGGGCCACGCCGAATCTGGACTTTCGCTTCTACGGCGATCAAGACATGTTTGGACTGGACCTGCTGGAACGAGACCAACGTCTGGCCACCCGCTATCTCATCGTCACCTGTTGGGCCCCGGCCACGCCGACCTTTGCGTATGAACCGACTCGCCTCTCTCCGGCCTGCCTCACCGAGGAATTGCGCCGCACCAAAGGAGATTCCCGGCAGGTCCGGCATGGGAAAGAGTCGGCACTCGAGGTCCTGCATGGAGGACGGAGCCTGCTCTTCCCCCCGTGGAAATTCGATATCCGCGGCCCGCTCGCCTTGCTGGAGTTGATGGCCTCTCGAGGGGCCCTGTGCGTACTGGGAGCGGTTGATTCTCAGGTGTTTTGGGAAATTCTCTCCCAGTTGGTCGATGATCCGGCCATGAGACCGCCGGATGTGATTCTTTCGGCACAGAATCTACCGACCGTGTTCGGAAAGATCTATGATCGCCTGTCCGCCCTCCCACCAGGGCAGCCTTGCCGGCTGGCCGACCTCACACCATTGCGAAGCCAATTCCCCTCTGTGCTGCACACATCGACCAGTCAGACCGCACCGTATCGATTCCGACAGGTGACGATCCAACGTGGTGCCTTATTCGAGGGCATTCCCGCCAGCAGCACCGCCAGAAAGTTCCAAGGGATGGCGGAAGAAACTCCCCCCTGGTTTCTCAGCCTCGTACCCGAACCGCTCGACGTCACGTGACCGACTGAGGACAGCCCACAAGGCCTGCCCTCGCCGTCCTCTGCTTCACTGCACGAACAGCCGGATAAATTGACGGTCTCCAGACCCTTTGTTAGACTTCGAACATACACACCATGTGCCGAAGATAACCCTCGTCACCAACACTCCATCGTGAATTCTTCTCACTCTATCAAACTGTTACAGGACAATATCGCGCAGGTGATCAAGGGCAAGTCGCGCGTGATTGAACTCGCGGTCGTCTGTCTGTTAGCCCGAGGACACCTCCTGATTGAGGACGTGCCCGGCGTCGGCAAGACCACCTTGGCGCACAGCTTGGCGCGCTCCCTCGACTGCTCCTTCAAACGGATTCAGTTCACCAGCGACCTCTTGCCCTCCGACATCGTCGGGATTTCCGTCTTCAATCGCCAGAAACAATCGTTCGAGTTCATCCCCGGCCCCCTGTTCGCCCACATCGTGCTGGCTGATGAAATCAACCGCACGACGCCGAAAACGCAGAGCAGTCTGCTGGAAGCGATGAGCGAGGCCCAGATTTCCGTGGACAACCAAACCTACCCGCTGCACCAGCCATTTATGGTCATCGCCACGCAAAACCCTGCGGAGTATCACGGCACGTTCCCGCTTCCGGAGTCTCAAATGGATCGATTCCTCATGCGCCTGCGCATCGGCTACCCCACGCCAGACGAGGAACGGAAGGTGCTAGAGCGGCCTCAATCGCTGCATCCCGCCAGCGAGCTGCAACCCGTCCTCACCGCACAACACATTCTGGATCTCCAAGCTCAGGTCGAAAAAGTCAGGATGGAGGAGAGCCTGATGGATTACCTGCTGGCAATCGTCCACGCCACCAGGCACGCCGAAGTGCTGTCTCTCGGGGTGAGCACGCGAGGCGCACTCGCACTGACCAAGGCGGCCAAGGCGCTTGCACTGGTCCGAGACCGAACATATTGCCTGCCCGAGGACATCAAGGAACTCGCTCCGGCCGTCCTGTCCCATCGAGTGATGCTGAGCCGTGCCCAAGGCGCGCGGGCGAAAAGCGTCGAACAGGCCGAAGGGGTGATTCACGATCTGCTCGAGAGCATTCCGGTTCCCGTGTGACGCAGCCCAGCACCCGAACACAGGACCGGACGAGCCACGGCCAGGACATGCCCCATACGATGCGACCGGCCACCACCATGGCGTTCCAGTCTCTTCGTCTGTCCCTCCATCGCCTGTCCCAACATCGCGCCATCCGCGTGACAACGGAAGGCACTCGCTTCCTCTTGTTGACCCTGGCCGTGGGTATCGCGGCTGTCAATACCGGCAACAATCTGTTCTATCTTTTGCTCGCCATGATGTTGAGCCTGATTGTGCTCTCCGGGCTCTTATCGGAACAGTGCGTCCGTCGACTGGAATTCCATCGCCACCTGCCGGACGCCTTGTTCGTACACCAACCAGCCGTCGCGAGCGTGTGGATCGCCAATCACAAAACACAGATTCCAAGCGTGTCCCTACGGGTCCTCGACGTCGTAGGCGGGCAGGATGCCGATCGCGGCCTTCACCTCACTCACCTCGCACCAGGAAGCTCAACGCTGCGCTCGTACCAACTGCTGATCCAGCGGCGGGGGACATACCACCTCGATGGCATTCGCGTGATCACCCCATTTCCGTTCGGGCTGTTCCAGAAGAAAGCCTTCTACCCCTGCGAGGCCACCCTGATCGTTTGTCCGGCCCTCATTCCACTGCCGCCGTTGCGACTGCGGGAGTTGCAGTCGGTCGGACAGGAGCAGGCGTTGTCACGGCGCGGACCAGGGACGTCTCTCTACAACCTGAGAGAGTTTCGCCCCGGCGACGATTCCCGCGCCATCCACTGGCTTACCACAGCCAGAACCGCCAAACTGATGATCAAGGAAACCGAAGCCGAAGACCAACACACCATCACGCTCGCACTGCTCACAGCCTGCCCGGATGAAGAAGACCGCACCTTCGAACGCGCACTATCCATTGCCGCCTCCCTGGTTGAGCACTTTCTGAAAGACGGGGTGCGCCTCTGCCTGCTCATCGGCGATCAGCAGGAACTTTGGGCCGAGGGGGAAGAAGAATCCCTTCGCCTCTTTCACGCGCTGGCACTCTGCGAACGACGTCCGGTGACCACCAGCGCGGCTGAGCAACAGGGCATGGCCCTCTCGTTGGCGGCCTCAGCAGAGGGCCCGACGATCTTGCTCTCTGCGTGGAGCAATGCCGTCCACGGCGAGGCGTTCCGAGCCGTAGACCTGATACTCACGCCTCACACCCACAAGGATCTCTTCGATGCTGCTGGACCAGGCCTTCCGGCTTAGTTCAATCCTCCTGGCGGCAGCCGGCTTCGCCAGCCTGACGCTCGCCATAACCCTCCCACCGTGGCTTCTGGTCCTGGCCGGTGCCGCGTTTGCGGTGGCTCTGTTGCGGGTTCAGCACCCCGGCGCGATGTCCGACACCATGCGCCACTTCCGGCTCTCCGCCCTCACCTGGAATATTTTTCTCCTGCTCGCCTTCGCCGGATTTTGGATCGACCTGTTGCTGATTTCTCAGGAAGTCCTGCCAGCGGGAATTCACTTCCTCGTACTACTCTTGGTGAACAAACTCTCCAACCTCGACCTGCGGCGTGATTTTTTGCATCTCTATGCCATCAGCCTCATTGCGCTCCTGGCATCCGCCGCGTTGACGACTCAGATCTGGTACGCCCCGTTCTTCTTCATCTATCTGGTCATCGGTGTCTGGACCCTCCTTCTCTATCACTTGATGCACGAACAGGAAGAACAGGCGGGTCATCCGGATCACGTCTCTCCACCAACACCACCTGTCACACCATTCCCGCGACTGACGCTGCGCTTCTTTTGGACCACCAACGCCATGGCTGCCGGCGCGTTTGGTTTCACCCTGTTGTTCTTCTTCTCCATCCCACGAGTCGGGGTCGGGTTCTTTCAGCACGATCAGGGAGAAAGTCTGCGGACGACGGGATTCTCGGAACAGGTCGATCTCGGCGTCATCGGACCGGTGAAGCAGGATCCGAGCATCGTCATGCGAGTGGAACTGCCTGATCGTGTCGGCCATGAATTCAAACAGGAGCCACTGTATCTCCGCGGCGTGGCGTACAACCGCTACGACGGGAAATCGTGGAGCAACAGTCTGCCGCACCGGCGGATGCTCACGGAACTTCCCGAAGGAACCTTTTCGCTTCGCACACCAGGGACAAAACCACCGGCCACCACCCGGCAGGTCCGACAAGACATTCTCCTCGAGCCACTCGACACGGCGGTGCTCTTCGGCGCGCCGCTTCTGACAACTGTCAAAGGCAATTTTCTCTCAGTCCAATCGGACCTGACCGGTTCCTTCCACCTGCCGTTCCCCCTCCACACTCGCATTCAATACACCGCCTACTCCGCGCCCACCACCTTAAGCGCGACGGAAAAGATGGCCGCCGCGCTGGTCTATCCGGATTTCATCCTCCAGGAGTACCTTCATACGCCTGCGATCAATGCCCAGATCACGGACCTCGCGCGACAGATCACTCAACCCGCGACTACCGTCGCGCAGGCCGTTTCGCTCGTCCATACTCATTTACTGACCAACTATCGATACAGCCTGGATGTGCCCTCGCTGCAATCAGCCCATCCCCTTGATGATTTTCTGCTGACCCGAAAAACCGGCTATTGCGAGCACTACGCCACAGCCATGGTGGTTCTGCTCCGCACCGTCGGCATTCCAGCACGACTGGTCACGGGATTCCTTGCCACCGAGTGGAACGAATTCGGCGGCTACTATACGGTGCGACAACGAGATGCCCACGCCTGGGTGGAAGTCTATTTTCCGCAATCAGGGTGGATCACGATCGATCCCACGCCGCCCGCCCCGAACGCAGTCGGCCCCACCTGGTGGCACTCAGCCAGCAGCGCGATGGATTCACTACGGCTCCAGTGGGATCGGCTCTTCGTCCACTTCAGCGCACACGATCAGTTCACGGTGGTGCAGGGTATTCGGGAGAGCGGGGAGGCCGTGCGCGTGGGGCTCTCCGAAACAATGAGTGCCCTGGCGGCACAGGGTGCAGCCCTTGCTGGTCAGGTGGTGACCGCTCTGACCCCGGACGGCATTCCGCATCATGCCGTCACGCTCGTGCTGGCGCTCGGCGCGATGTCAATCGGCATCATGCTGGCACGACAGTACTGGAAAGAAACAGCGCCACAAAACAGTTTCTCTCGTCAGCAGCAGACCGTCATCACGCTCTACACCGACATGGTGCACTGTTGCGCGGAGCAGGGGATCGTGAAACCGGCCAGCACCACGCCGCGGGAATTTCTTCATCACATTCGTGAACGATGGAGCGAAGCCTGGCCCATGGTCGATTCCGTCACACGACTGTATGCGCGGGTGCGATTCGGGGAGGCAGCACTGTCAGCAGAGGAAATCACGACCGCAGAAAACGACTTACGCCGCCTCCGCACACTCAGTCGCCCCGCAAAGCCCACGCCACAACCATCACGCTAACCCCGCCTGTGGCCATATGACACCCAGCGCTTCGCACAGCAGAAAGGGCTGACGGAGGGTCACCGCTAGGCTTCCGTAGCCCCATCCCATGGTGCTTCACTGCGCGAGAAAACGGTAGGCGGATCAGGATGCCCTGAGGCTCTCGATCGTCGAGGCAAACATAGGGTGAGGAACATATTGTAAGGAAGCATGCCGCTGAGAAGGTGAGGAAAGTTGGAGCGGGAAACGGGATTTGAACCCGCGACCCTCGCCTTGGCAAGGCGATGCTCTACCACTGAGCTATTCCCGCTTCGACCCGTCAGAAGAAGCGGGATTCTACCTACCGGATGCAAAGACTGTCAAGCCGGAGGCCACAAATATCGTTGTCGATTCGACATCAGGCACCTACGCGGGACCACGTTGGGCGTCGATACCACATGAACAGACGCCCTGGCCTGCGCTGGAAATTTAGCCTTTCGACTCAGGGCTGCCTGCTTCTTCTGTCCACTTGACGGACTGAAGAGGCTTGAGTACAGTGAGTGTAATGTCGTATTTCGCCAATATGATCAGCGAGGTAACCCTAGCGTGACCTCCCGCCCGCAGCACTCGGCTCCCTTTGCAGCACTAGCCATTCCGTTTGACGACTATCTCGCGTCCGGCAAAATTCCCGAAGGGTTGCTGGTCAGTGAATATGTGGAGCAGCAATTCGTGGAGCGGTTGGTGCACTACGTACTGAGCGTCCCGGCTGGCAGTTACTCGATGGCCCAGCTCAGCCGACTGCTCGAGCAACTTGATCCCCGTGCCCAGGTCTTTTTCTTTAAACGACTGAAAGAGAACAGTCCGGACAGTTTGAAGGACTTTGCTCCGCTGTATTACGGATTCATGAACGAGTTCCATTCCCTCCTGTTTACGTAAGTCGCTGCCTTACAAAAAAAATACCTTGTCGCCCCCCTAATCTCAGGTATAATCACGAGAACCTCTTAATGAGCCAAGGAGCATTATGAATCCCACGTTACAACGCGCTGTTACGAGTTTTTATAATCTGGTCTACGAAGCCCAGACGTTTGCGACCACCATGTCCCGGATCGATACCGCTGAGCAGGAGCATTACGCCGGTCGGATCGAAGGCCTGAACTGGGTCCTGGATCGCTGTCAGGAGCTTGAGGACATGGACGCCAATATCACTCCGACCACGCTGCAACGCGTGTTGACGGAAGTGAAGTCAGACCTGGATCATGAGCTCTCCGTACAACGTCGCGAAAAAGGCCGACGGGCTGACGGACGCGAAGAAGCCCTGACCTTCGTGGCGGACTATTTGTCGAGCCTGATCACGGCAACTGAGATCGAATCCGCCAAAACCTCCGTGTAACCGCCTGTCGATTGTCTCCAGGCTCATTCTTCGTTATGGCCTCCTCCGAGGGCGACTATGGCCCGTGAATGGATCATCTTCGCCATCTGCCTCGGCTTGGGAGGCCATATTGCCCTTGCCGTCGTGTTACATGCTCCGGACATGTGGCCATGGAGCAAGGCCTGGCTATACGGCCTGATTTCGGGGTTTGCCCTCTATGTCGTGGTGCAAGTCGTTCGCTCCCTGTGGTGGGTTTTTCGTGGAAGGAATGCCGACGAGCCTGAGGCCCGCGAAGACCAACCTACCAGCCGCTCATAACGTAACGCGTGCCCACCGCCGCACATTGCACCTTCCCCCCCTCTCTCAGTAGAATACGAGCGATGCAAGGCCGATCGAACAAACCCACTCCACCAGGATGGCCGCCTCGAGCCATGCACCCACGATCTACCCCCGCAGCCCAGCCCGCCCGCCAAGCAGATCAGTATGACTCCTTCAACGCCTCTCTGCTCTATTGCGGGCATTGCCGACAAGCGACGCCCACCCGCCAACGTCTCCTGCTCGTGCTCCCCACCGGGAATCTCTACGAGTATCTTTGTGCGCAATGCGGAACCTCGACCGGTTCCAAAACTGAAAATGCCACGCCCGAAAGCGGACTACTCAGCCCCTAGGCCAGACAGCCACAGCGTAAACGTCGTTGTGCGGTGAACGGAGCTTCGAGCAGGCCCGCGGGATAACAGCCCGTGCACGTGGTCCAATGGTGGAATGGAACGGAGAAAGAATACGTCGGGAGGACGCTAGCTGACCTGGTCGAGCGGGATCCCCTCATCAATGAGCATGACAGGGATGTCTTCCCGCACCGGATAGAGAATTTTCTTGTCCGCGCGAATTAACCCGGCGTCCAGTTTCTCAGTGACGGGTTTCTGTGCATAATTCTTGAGCTGGCCGCGATCGATGGCCCCATTGATCTTTTCAATCAACCCCTCGTCGGCGAGCACCACAGCCTGCTTGGTGTCGGGGCAGCACAAGATGGCGACTAGATCTTTATCGAGATTTACCTTTTTTCGCGGGGCATCACTCACGGTCACGCTCTCAATCTCACCCGACGGGGTGACGCTAAGGTTACGCGCAAGATAGTCCAAATGGAGCGGTAGATCAAGAAGATACCAAAACGGCTCTCCATCTGATATCGTAACTTGCTCAGTCGGCACCCGCGCATCATCACCAGGAATCGACGTGACTTCTTCGCATCGGCTTGGCCGCATCTTTCTCACGGGGCTCATTGTACTGGTCCCGGCGTGGGCCACGTTTCTGATCCTTACGGCCCTGTTCGAAACCTTGGATTCGCTTCTGCTCGATCTCATCGGACGACAAATCCAGCCCTACGCTCCAGGCCTCGGCATCCTGCTGCTGCTTGGCATGGTGCTCATCGTCGGCGCCATCGCCACGCAAGTCATCGGGCAACGCGTTGTCCATTGGACCGAGACGACGGTCGATCGGATTCCCTTGATCCGCAGCATCTATCTCACCTTGAAAAGTATGACGGATCTTCTGAACTATCGAGCTCGCTTCGGACAAAGTACGGTCGTGGCGTTTCCCTTTCCACGGGACGGACTCTGGGCACTCGGCTTCGTGATGGGCTCTCCGCCGCCGGCCCTGCAAATCGCCCCGATGGTCGAACTCGTGATGGTCTTCGTTCCAACGGCCATCCACCCCTTTACCGGGTATCTGGCCATGATCCCCAAGTCCCAACTGCAACCGCTGAACCTCCTGCCGGAAGAAGCGTTGAAACTGGAATTTTCCGCGGGATTGTATCGTCCCTTACAAGGCTGGCTCACTTCCCCGGCACACAAACCGTCATGATCCCGGCAAACCGATTGCGCGTCCGCCCCGCGACGGTGGACGACCTGGACCTTCTCACAGCGTTCAGCGCCGCCATGGCCTGGGAAACCGAACAGCGCCGCTTGGATGTCACGCGTTTACGACAGGGCACGCAGGCCGTCATTGAGCGACCGGACCGGGGGCAATTCTATGTTGCGGAATTGCGTCAGGACCCACCGGCCGATACAGTGGTTATGGGACAGCTGCTGATTACCTACGAATGGAGCGACTGGCGGAATGCCCAGTTTTGGTGGATCCAGAGCGTCTATGTGGCGCCTCGCTGGAGGCAGCAGGGCGTGTATCGATCCATGCATCACACCATTGTCGACCTGGCCCGCTCGAGAGCCGATGTGTGCGGCATTCGTCTGTACGTCGAAGGAGACAATGCCGTCGCCAAACAAGTCTATGAACGCGTGGGGCTCTGTGCCTCGACCTATCGCATCTATGAGTCCGACTTCGTCTTGCCCAGCCCCCATGCCAATGAACAGCAGCCCTGACACGCGCAATCTCCGCTCGCGGAAGGAGGAATGATCATGCGACGAACGGGCCTACTCCTCGCCACCATGATGCTGATGCTGAATGCCTGTGCATTCAGCCGAGGCACCCTCGGTGACGAAATCAAAACCGACACCATCAATGCGATCAAGAAGGGAGTCACGACCAGAACGGAAATCCTGGCGCAGCTCGGCGCTCCAGACCGCCTCCTCCAATTAAACGGACGCGATCTGTTTCAATACTACCGGTACGACGCAAAAGTCGGCAGCCTGCTCCTGATCGTGGCCAACTTTTCGCGGGTTTCCGTAAAAAGCGACGATCTTTTTGTCATCATCAATCGCGACGGCATTGTGGAAGAGGTCATCGCGTCAAAACGCACGGACAATCTCGAGTTCCGCTTCTGGCCTTTCGGAGATTGACGCCATGATCCACCACTCTCTCTGCCTGAGGCTGCTGGCCTCAACCACACTCGTGCTGATCCTGTCAGGCTGTAACGTCGCCCGGCTGACCATCAACACCCCCCTGACGCCGGAGTCCGTTTCGTTTATTGCCGAGGGCCGCACCACACTGGCCGAAGTCGTTGCGACCTTGGGGGCTCCCGACACCATCACCGACGCCGATTCCGGCACCGTCGTGACCTATCGATTCCTCAATGCCAAATACTCTCGGGTCAATTTCGGATGGCTGGTCAAACCTTGGTCTCCTGTCGATCCCGACCTCATCTTCTCTCGCTCAGGCTTGGGAACCGATGCGTTCGAGCTCGTCTGCGACAACAATTGGATTGTCACGCACCGGGCATTCGTACGCCATCGCCCGGAACCGCCGTTTACCCCCTATCCATTCTGACACCCGTCCGCTCGCCCCGGAAGCCCCTGTCAATTGCCGCCTGCCTGCCATGTCGCTATAATGCCGCGCATGGGTGCAGAGTTTTCCGACGCATCACCGAACCAGCACACCGTCGTCACGTCATCCTCGTACATCCCGGCCGATCGAGACACCGATTTTCTGCAGCGCGATGAGCTACGTCCGCTGCGGCTCGGGCTGGAGTTACTCAAGCCTGAGTTGATTCAAACCGAACAGGGCATTCGCTCGACGATCGTGGTCTTCGGCAGTGCGCGCCTTCTCGAACCGTCGCGCGCCAGACAGGCCCTCGAAGCAGCCACGGCGGAGCTGAAGATGGCTCCTCAAGATCAGGCGCGACAACAACGCGTCAGGGTCGCCGAACGGAGACTCGCCCTCGCCCCCTACTACGACATTGCACGCGAGTTCGGCCACCTGGTGTCTTCCACCTGTCAAATCGACGGACAATGCGACTACGTGATCGTCACCGGTGGAGGCCCCGGCATCATGGAAGCCGCCAATCGCGGCGCGGCGGATGCCGGCGCCAAGTCGATGGGGCTTAACATCACCTTGCCCCATGAACAACAGCCCAACGCCTACATTACGCCGGACCTCTGTTTTCAGTTTCGCTATTTCGCTCTGCGCAAAATGCATTTCCTGCTGCGCGCGCGAGCGCTGGTCGTCTTTCCCGGCGGATTCGGCACGCTCGACGAACTGTTCGAGACCCTCACCCTGCTGCAGACCGGTAAAACCCGCAACATCACCATCGTGCTGATGGGCCGGGCCTACTGGGAACGCCTCATCAACTGGACACTGCTGGTCGAAGAAGGCCTGATCGGACCGGATGATCTGTCGTTATTCCACTTCGCGGAAACGGCCCAGCAAGCCTGGGACCTCATCAGCCGAACGCATGGAGGGCCATCCGCACGATGAAACTCTCGTTTCACGGAGCTGCACGATCGGTCACCGGGAGCCGCCATCTCCTGGAGATGCCTGGCAGCAAAATCCTTCTGGACTGCGGGCTCTTTCAGGGGCAGAGGCAGGAAGCCGACCGACAAAATCGGTTCCTCGGGTTCGATCCACGAGCGATCAATGCCGTCCTGCTCTCGCATGCCCATATCGATCACTCCGGCGCGCTGCCCGTGCTCGGGAAGCACCAGTTTCGGGGAAATGTCCACATGACCCGGGCCACGGCCGATCTCGCGGCGGTGATGCTCGAAGACTCGGCCCGCCTGCAGGAGAACGACTGCGCCTATCTGAATCGGAAAGAAAACCGTCGCGGAAAACGCTGTCTACAGCCGTTCTACGAATCCAGCGATGCACGCGCGATCATCCGCCGCTTTGTCGGGGCACGCTACGGCGACTCGATTAAGGTCACGCCCCGCGTCACCGCCTCTTTCCATGATGTGGGCCACATTCTTGGATCCGCAGCCATTCGCCTGAAGTACTCCGCCCGCGGCAACAGCACCACCGTCCTCTTCTCCGGAGACTTGGGACGCACGCAGATGCCGATCCTCCGCGATCCGGCACCTCCGCCAAGCTGCGATGTCCTGATCATCGAGTCCACCTACGGCGATCGGTTGCACGAAGAAGTCGGTGACGCGCTCACGAGGAAAGCTCAACAGCTCGTCGCGCATGCCAAGGCGCATCACAGCAAAATCATCGTGCCGGCCTTTGCCCTTGGGCGGACGCAGGAACTCGTCATGCGGATCAAACAACTGGTGGCCGAAGGGCGAATCGACCCACTCCCCATTTATATCGACTCGCCGCTGGCCTCAAAAGTCACAGACGTGTTCCGCAAGCACCCTGAATGTTACGATGAGGAAACCTATCGCACCTTCACGTCTGAAGGAGACCCGTTTGCGGCTCGGTACATCCGATACGTCTCGTCACCGGACGAAAGCAAACGGCTGAATACCCTGAAAGGTCCCTGTGTGATCATCGCCTCCTCAGGGATGTGCGAGGGGGGACGTGTCGTGCACCATCTGAAACATGCGATCCAGGACGAAGCCAACATGATCGCCATCGTGGGCTTTCAGGCTGAACACACGCTGGGGCGCAGGCTGGTGGAGGGATGGGATGTGGTCCCAATCTTCGGCATTCCAACACCACGCCGCGCGCAGGTCGTGGTGTTCAACGGACTCTCCGCCCATGCAGATCGAAACGACCTGCTCGCCTATGTGCGAGCCATCACACCGGCTCCGCAGCAGGTGTTCGTCGTCCATGGGGAGGAAAAACAGGCGCTCTCCCTGGGGGCTGCCATTCAAGCCGAACATCCGCACATGTCAGTCGTCGTGCCCGCCAAAGAAAGCAGTTACGACATCTAGCGAGGCTGTTCATCGGCCATGACGCATGGGAGGACCTCCATAGGTATGCACCATTCCACCATCGCCTCTGATTCGCTGATCGCCTGTGCGATGCTCGTCGTTACCCTGTTCGCCTTACCGGCCTCGAGTGCGGAGATCCCATCCGACGTTGAGGATCCCCCTCGCATTCGCGCACGCGCGCTTGGATTGAACCTCGGGCGCCTGGAGCCCGGGCCTTTGAATGCCATTACCGATGTGCCGGGAGTGAAGGTCGGCCAAGTCACGCTGATGCAGGGGGATGGTGCGTTAAAGCCCGGGGAGGGACCGGTTCGAACCGGCGTGACAGTCATCGTGCCGCGAGACGATGTGTGGCACAAGAAAGTCCCAGCCGGAGCGTTCGTGTTGAACGGCACCGGGGAAATGACCGGACTGGCTTGGGTCGCGGAATCGGGATTTCTTGAATATCCGATTGCCCTCACCAATACCCTGAACGTGCCTCGTGTCGCCAACGGCGTCATCAGTTGGATGCTCCGTCACTATCCCGGAATCGGCATCACCGACGACACGCTCACACCGGTCGTGGCAGAGTGCGACGACGGGCGTTTGAACGACATTCAGGGGCGCCACGTTTCCGAATCCGACGTCATGCGAGCGCTCGATGAGGCGGCACCAGGACCAGTGGCAGAGGGGAGCGTCGGAGCGGGAACCGGCATGATCTCGTACGGATTCAAGGGTGGCATCGGGACAGCGTCTCGTCGGCTTCCCGCAGCAGAGGGAGGATTTACGATCGGGGTGTTGGTCAACGCCAACCATGGGCGGCGGCCTGAACTGACCATGGGTGGTGTCCCGATCGGGCGCCAATATGACGCAGTGGGGCCTCAATCCGGCCGTCCGGGAGAAGAGTCGCCACAGCGACTGCACACCGTTCGCGAAGGATCGAGCGGGAATGCCGAGGGATCGATCATCATCATCATCGCCACCGATGCGCCACTCGACAGTCGGCAACTGACTCGACTCGGCAAGCGCGCGGCACTCGGCCTGGCGAGAACCGGTTCAACCGCCCGCCATGGCAGCGGCGACTTCATGTTGGCGTTTTCCACCGGCAACGTCATTCCTCATTACCCCAACGAGCCCACCTTTTCACTCCTACATCTTGCCGATACGCATCTGAATGCGGCCATCACGGCCACCGTGGAAGCCACGGAAGAAGCGATTCTGAATGCACTGACCGGGGCCACGACTGTCACGGGGCGCGATGGATTTCGCGCAGACGCCATCTCGCTCCCGCGCCTACGCGAACTGCTCTCGGCCGATACGCCCCCGCACCGTTAGGCCCCGCCGGCAGGGCCTCACACCTTGCTTTTAGTCAGGACCGCGGCTATTCTCGTGATTCATCCGTACGTGATCCGGAGGGCTATGGCTGATTATACGTTGGGAGGCAGCCTCACGCTGCAAAACGCGATCGAGAAGAACGTACGGTTTGCCGACTTTCTCAACACTCGAATGGCCCACGCCCTGGAAACGCAAGACCCGACAGAACTCCACTATGTACTGGCACAGCTGGACGATTTTCATTCGTACATGTGGCGCTACTATAAGAAACTCGCCACGGAACGCTCTGAACGCATGAACCCGGGTGTCTGACCGCGCGTGCCTGAGACGCCCCAAACCCCGACACAAAGACAATCCCGTGATTACCGCACCGTCATCGACACTTCGGTTTGCCTCGGCCCTTACGCGCCACAGTAGCCCACAGGCGGCAGCCGATGAATTGGTCCGAGCGATCCGAGAACAGCTAGGCGCGGCTCGAATCGATCTCGCATTTCTGTTTGTCTCGATTCAGCATGCAGATCAGGCCGATGCCCTAGTCCAAGCCCTCCGCGAGGCGCTCGATCCGGCCACGCTGGTCGGGTGCACGGGTGAAGGGGTCATCGCCACGGGGCGCGAGATCGAATCAGGACCGGCGGCCACGCTCTGGGCAGCCCATTTGCCGGGTGTCGTCGCCCAGCCATTGCGACTTTCGTTTTCAAGCGTGCACGACCAATTCTCCTTGCGTCATTGGCCAGACATGGACACGGACGGCGATACGCCACTCGCCATGCTGCTGTTTGCCGATCCCTTCTCCACCCCGATGCAGGATGTGCTCTCGGTCATCGAGGAGCAGTACCCGGGGACCCGAGCGTTGGGCGGACTGGCCGGCGGCGGCCAGGACCTGGGCGAGAATCGGTTGTTTCTCGATGATGTGGTCCACACCGATGGGTTGGTTGGCGTGGCACTGTCCGGGCCCATCACCGTGCACACCGTCATCTCGCAAGGGTGTCGCCCCATCGGAGAACGGTTTATCGTCACCAAGGCCGAGCACAATGTCATCCAGGAACTCGGCGGTCGTCCCGCTCTACACTGTCTCCAAACAGTCTTCAGCCAGTTGAGCAGCGAAGAGCGCGCCCAGGCCCAACGCGCACTTCATATTGGCATTGCCATGGATGAACAACGGGCGCAATTCACACGCGGCGACTTCCTCATCAGGAATCTCCTTGGGGCAGATCAACAGACCGGAGCCATCGTGATCGGAGACGTCGTTCAGGAGGGACAGACCGTACAGTTTCAGGTACGGGATGCTCAGGCTGCCGACGAGGATCTACGGGTACTGCTGGCCGCCGCTCATCCCGGCTCGCGGCCGCTCCCACTTGGCGCGCTGTTATTCAGTTGTTGTGGACGCGGAAAAGGGCTGTTCGGCATTCCGAACCACGACGCGGCTGTGTTGGGAGAGCAGTTGGGTGCGATCCCTCTGGCCGGATTTTTCGCCCAGGGCGAAGTCGGTCCAGTGGGAGGACGGAATTTTCTCCATGGCTATACAGCCAGCATTGCGATATTTTCTGAACCAAAGCGCAGCGAGAAGGTGAGCGGCCGCTATTGACCCAGAGCAGGCTCGCGACATCCGGCTGTCTCACGGGCAACACGGAGCTATACGTATGAACACTCGCTTCAGGCAGACGATATGGAGTATCGTGGCACTCGTCGCACTCAGCATGGGAGGACCAATTATGGCACAAGGGGAACAAACCGGTTCGGCCGCCGAAGTGACCACCGCTTCAGGACTCAAATACATCGATGTGGTCGTGGGAACCGGCAAGGAAGCCGCACGGGGCAACCTCGCCACCGTGCACTACACCGGATGGCTGACAAACGGGAAAAAGTTCGACAGTTCTGTTGACCGTCGAGATCCGTTCTCGTTTCCCATCGGAGCAGGACAGGTCATTCGAGGCTGGGATGAAGGGGTTGCCGGAATGAAAGTCGGCGGCAAGCGAAAGCTGACCATTCCCCCGGACTTGGGGTATGGAGCCCGTGGCGCAGGCGGCGTGATTCCACCGAACGCGACGCTCGTCTTCGACGTAGAGTTGCTCGAGATTCGATAACACCGGCTCGGCGGCATCGAGTGACACACGCCGTCTTGCCGAATAATAACGCCACACCCATGAAACACACACCGCTGATTGACGCACACCGACAGGCAAACGGAAAGCTCGTCGACTTTGCCGGCTGGGAGATGCCCATCCAATACTCCGGCGTGGTCGATGAGTACCAGACCGTCCGCCGCCATGCAGGACTCTTCGATGTCAGCCACATGGGGCGGATCAGTGTCACCGGCCCCGGCTCACTGGCCTTCCTGCAGCGCGTGACAACGAACGACGTCTCGAAACTCTCTGTTCGTCAATCGCACTACTCCATGATCTGCACGCCTGCCGGCGGGATCAAAGATGATGTGTTCATCTACCACGTGAAGCCCTATGAATTCCTCGTCTGTGTGAACGCCTCCAACCGGGACAAGATCGTCGCCTGGTTGCACGACAAGGTCGCACAGGCTCAGGGATGCAAGGTCCAAGACCGGTCGGAATCCCTCGCACAGATCGCAGTCCAAGGCCCTGCCTCTCGTGACATCCTGACCAACGCGGGCATGGCCGACATCACCAGCCTCAAAGTCCGTCAGTGCCTGGACAGCACGTTTTGCGGGCACCCAACCCTGGTGACACGAACAGGGTACACGGGCGAATTGGGGTATGAACTCTATCTCCCCGCTGAAGCAGCGGCGGCGGCCTGGGATCGCCTCCTTGAGGCTGGACACCCCTTAGGGGTCAAACCTGCCGGGCTTGGGGCGCGTGACTTGCTGCGGTTGGAGATGGCATACCTCCTCTACGGCAATGACATGAATGACGAGACGACTCCCATCGAAGCCGGAGCGGATTGGGTCGTGAAATTCGACAAGGGCGATTTCATCGGCCGTGCTGAGCTATTAGCGCAGCATACCAAGGGACCGTCACGACGACTGGTGGCGTTTGAACTGATTGAAAAGGGCGTGCCACGGCACGGGTTTAAGATTCTCAACCCTGATGCGCCGCATGCCGTGATCGGCGAAGTCACCAGTGGGAATCTGTCACCCCTGCTGCAAAAAGGCATCGGCATGGGATATGTCACCCCCGCCGCGGCGAAACTGGGGGCATCGATCTTGATCGATATCCGGGGCAAGTCCTGTCCCGCTATGATTGTCAAACCACCTTTTTACAAACGAACACCGAGCACATCCTAGCCCATCATGGTGAAACCCATCTATCAAGGCAGGGTCGTTACGCTCAACGTCGATACGGTGCGCCTGCCGAACGGCCACACCATCGATCTCGAGGTCATCCGCCACCCCGGGGCCTCGGCCGTCGTGCCCATGAAAGAAGATGGCACGGTCGTCCTGATCCGTCAGTTTCGCCATGCCGCAAACGGGTTTATCTATGAAATCCCTGCGGGAAAGTTACATCCCAAGGAAGACCCTTTGGACTGTGCCGCACGTGAACTGGAAGAAGAGATCGGGTACAAGGCCGGACGGTTCGAATTGCTCTCCAGCATTTTCACGGCACCGGGTTTTGCCGACGAAGTCATTCACCTCTACGTAGCAACCGCCCTGACACGTGGCACCCAAAATTTGGACCAGGATGAAGTGCTGGAAGTAGTGGAAATGCCCCTGCGCGAGGCTATCGCAAAAATCGAAGATGGGACGATTCGGGACGCAAAGACAATCGTGGGGCTACAAGCCGTGTATATTCGGCAGGAACACTTCCGGTAAAACGACCGGGAGGTCTCCCACCACCAGGATGAGAGACCTCCCAGGCCAGCTCGCCTCGCCGGAAAACAGTTTCTCTTAGTGGCCGCCCTTCTTCTCTTCCTTCTTCTTGTCGTCGCCGAACACAGTCTGGGAGAGGTGACCACCCTTCTTCTCTTCCTTCTTCTTGTCGTCACCGAAGACCGTCTGGGAGAAGTGGCCGCCCTTCTTCTCTTCCTTCTTCTTATCGTCACCGGCGAACGAAGGAGCGCTGAAGGCCACCAACATCGCAACTGCCATGACCGCCAACATCATCTTCTTCATACTGACGTACCTCCTGTTAGATTTGAAGTTACCGACCACCGACGTTTCTATCGTTAAGCAAGGTCCTTGCCGAATGGGTACCCAGAGATAACTGCTTGTTTTTCTACGTTTCCAGTTAGAAATGCCCACTCATCACCCCAAAAGCTCTCCCCCTGCCTGTGGCGGAATAGCCTGGTGGAGACTAAACCGCCTCATCGCTCAAGTTGAGCCTGTCAGGGCATGGCAGGACCTCCCTTCACGTTCATGTCCGTCCGGCTCAGCCACGTTGTAACGCACCATGCCAAGACGAATTGCCCTCCCTGATCATCTGGCCCCGAAACTGAACATTCTGTTTGTCGGCATCAACCCGGGATTGCGCTCAGCTGCACTCGGGCATCACTACGCCGGTCCATCGAACCGATTCTGGAAACTGTTGTACGATGCGAAGCTGGTGCCCGAACGGCTGACCTATCAGGACGATGGCCGCCTTCCACACTGGGGATTGGGCCTGACCAACCTGGTTGCCCGCCCCACCGCCGGGCTGGCCGATCTGACAGCCCGGGATCTGGCGGGAGGACGGCAGCAGTTAGTCCGGAAAGTGCGTCGCTACCACCCGCGTGTCGTCGCACTGCTCGGCATGACCCTCTACCCGGCACTTTTTCCACATGAACCGAAGCGGCCAACACCACGCCCGGGCCTACAGACGGCGACGCTCCATGAAGCCACAATCGTGCTGCTCCCGAATCCGAGCGGACGGAACGCAGGGTATTCCTATCAGTCGATGCTCGAGGCGTTTCACGTGCTCGCAGCCGTCAGCACCGCCAGGGACATCGAAAAGCCTGGAAGCCGCTCCTCCATCTGATACACTGGAATTCAGCCGTTGATTTCCTGTACCATTCGCCGTCCATTCTGCCAACGCCACACGAAACCGGCACCCCATGAAACTCTCCGCATGCGTCACCATCCTGGCAGTCAGTCTCGGGCTCATGGCCGAGCACGCTACTGCAGGCACACCGGTCCAACAACTCACGGCGAATGCCATGCGCGAATGCGCCCAGGGTCGCCTTGCCGGCACGCGTGGCGAACGGATTCAACATTTTGCCTCCGGTCAGGCCTTCGGAGAGCAGGCCGTGGAGACAGACGAGTCGTCAGCTGATGCGCACTTTGCCCTCTTCTGCAACCTCGGGGAGCAGCTGCGGGTTGACGGAGAAAGCCTCACGTCGTTGTTCGGATTTCGCCGAATGATGAAAGAGCTGAATCGCACGCTGGAACTCGCCCCGGATCATTTGGATGCACTGTCGGCCAAAGGGAGCGTACTGACTCGCGTGCCGGGATTCTTGGGGGGAGACAAAGAAAAAGGGGAAACACTCCTGCGTCACGTCATCGCCCGTGAACCAGGTGCGGTCAACGCCCGCTTAAGCCTGGCAAAAAGCTACTGTGCAGGGGGGCGACACGAAGAAGCCGTTGCCATCGCCACCACAGCGCTGGATCTCGCACAACGCCAGCAACGTGTCGACTTCATTCCCGAAGCACAGCAGGTCCTGTCGCAGCTCCGAACCCAATCAGCCAAAGGCAATTAGTCCTCGCGACCGAGCCACCCACCGAACCGCTGCAGCATCCTACCAACACCGCTCACAGCGTTCGATGCCGCCTCGTCCCGACCCGGCAGAGTTGATCGATGTCGCTCCTGTCCGGCATCGAGGCTTGCGCACCCTGAGCGGTTGTCGCTAACGCACCCGCCGCATTGGCTCGCTCCAAAGCCGCTTCGATCTCCATGCCTTCTGCCAACGCACAGGCCAACGCACCGTTAAAGGCATCTCCAGCCCCAGTGGAGTCCATCGCATTGACGACAAAGGCGGGAAGGTGAACCGGTTTCGTGCCGCGTGAGAACAGGGCCCCGTCGTCGCCACAAGTGACCACCACTGTTCCCGCTCCTCGCAGTACCAGAAGATGCGCACCCTCAGCCGGATCTGTCACTCCGCTCAGCATACGTACCTCAGTTTCGTTGGGGGTGAGAATGTCCACCAACTTCAGAAGCTCAGGCGACAAGGGAGCGGCGGGGGCAGGATTCAGAATCGTCGTCAGGCCATGCTCTTTCGCCACCATCAAGGCCTCTTCGAGAGTTTCCAGCAACAGTTCCATTTGAACGAGGAGAACGCGGGCATCAGCCATCATATCGGCATAGCGGCGCACGTCACTCGGCATCAGCCTGTAGTTGCTCCCGGGAACGACGACAATCTGGTTCTCGCCGCCACCGTCGACGAGAATCATCGCCACCCCGGTCGGCGTATCGGCGTCGCGCAATAAAACCCGTCGAGACAATCTCTCCGCTGCCAGGTGCTGTTCGATCAAGTCGCCATGGGCATCCCTGCCCACCTTACTCAAGAAACGGACCTCGGCGCCGGCACGAGCTGCCGCAACGGCCTGATTGGCCCCCTTGCCGCCGAACGACTGGACAAAATGCTGACCGAGCACGGTTTCGCCGGGGGCCGGCAGCCGATCTACCGTCGCGGTCAGATCGATATTGCTGGAGCCAATTACGACAACCATGGACAGAGTCGGCTACGAATAAGCTGCAAGGCCCGATCAGCCTCAATGCCCACTGCAACCTGCATGTTGGGATCGGCCTTTTCCTCCGGTTTACGCGACCGGCGATCGGCGACGGTCGCACCACGCGACACCCGCCCGATCATTTCAATATCCACGTGCAGCGCTTCAGTCCTCAGGAGCGAGGCATCAACGACCGACAGGATCGCAACAGGGTCATGGAAATAGAAGAGCCCGTGACCTTCGACTTGCTCTGCGAAATCGAACGCCTTGGATGTCATGTCGGCCACCAGACGACCGATCGGGTGAGGAGATGCTGTCACCCACGTCCCTAAGTCTGCTCGAGTCACTCCGACACGAGTCGTCACATCAAGCGGCACGAGCATCAGGGGAAGCGAGGCCCGAAACACCCGATGCGCCGCATGAGGATCGACATACATATTGAACTCAGCCACCGGGGACACATTCCCGGGCACCCCGATCGCCCCCCCCATCGCCACCACCGCACGGAACTTCTGTACCGTGATCGGATTCACCTTCAAGCCGACCGCCACGTTCGTCAATGGCCCCAGCGTGATCAGCGTCACCTCATCCGGGTAACGGCGAATACACTCCTTCCACACGTCTTGCGCGGTCGGTAATACCTGGGGCAAGCGCACTGCCGGGTACCGTGGCACCCCGCCCGCCGTCAACACACCATCCAACTCACCAAGGCCGTCACTGCCGTGCACCTGCACCGCCGTGATCAGGTCTTCTTCCAGCGGCCGGGCTGCGCCCTGCCCCACCAGCAGCCCCGATGGGGGCTTCAGCAGGTTCAGCACGCGAAACAAATTTTTGGTCCCTTGCCCGACCGGCACATTCCCGCAGACCGTGGTAATTCCCACCACGTCTAATTCCGGCGAGGCCAACGCCAACAGAATCGCCAGCGCATCGTCAACCCCGGGATCCGTATCGATGATGACTTTCATGGGAGAGGTCTTCAACATGCTTCGCCGATGCACTGTGCTGAAGCGGATGGCCAGGCTCGCATCACGCGCCACCTCCCCACAGTCACGTCCTGTTACAAACCCACACCGTGTTCGTCGCCCGGCTCACCGAAGTGAGTTGATTGTCGAAGTTGTTCCAGCACCGACTCGAATGTTGCCGCACCCTGGGGAGGCCCCATGAGGAAATAGATCACCACCACATTCCCTGGGCCAAGTACCGCCAGAGCACGTCCGGCCATGCCCTCGCCTTGATACGATTGCGCAATGGATGTCTCGTTCTCGGTTTGGGAGCCGGCAGGGATAAATGATACGCCGTGGAGCAACGACAATGGCTGACTCAGTTGCTCGCGAACCGACTCGCGTGTCACCTCGGTGAGGGGGAACAGCATGCCGAGGTCCTGACCGTCTTCCGGGGTGAGAAACGGCATCTCGGCGTCATCCGGGCGGCTGCTCTGCCAATGGTCCGGAACCACAAACGACCATCCAGTCCCGGGAATGGTTAATCGAGTACCCGCGCGGTAAGTCACACCGGACACGATCTGGGTTGAGCGGGAATCGGCGGCCTGCTCGACCATGACCACCGATTCTGAAGTGGCCCTGGCCGGCGGCGCTAAGAGCAGGGTGAGCAAGAGACCCGCGACAGCGATCTGACCGATGGCGTATCCGTGCCGACGAAGGCCTACGGCAAGCCCATGCCGCAGTGCGCAGCGCGAGTACGAACTAGGACACCGCATCCATCGGCGGACACGTGCAAAAGAGGTGGCGGTCGCCATACGCTTCATCGATCCGACCCACACTCGGCCAAAACTTGTTCTCTCGGACCCACGGAGCCGGGAATGCCGCTTCCTCACGAGAGTACGACCGTTCCCAATCGCTTGCAGTGACCGCCACCGCCGTGTGCGGAGCGTTCTTTAACACATTCCCCGCGCGTGGTTGTCGTCCTTCGGCGACGGCCTGAATTTCACCACGGATCGCAATCAATGCTTCGCACAACCGATCGAGCTCCGCTTTGACCTCGCTCTCGGTCGGCTCAATCATCAATGTCCCTGCCACGGGGAACGACACGGTCGGGGCATGAAATCCATAGTCCATCAGGCGCTTGGCCACATCCATGGCCTCCACGCCACTGCTCTCTTTCAGTGGCCGGAGATCGAGAATGAATTCATGCGCCACAAATCCTCGGGACCCGGTGTAGAGCACCGGATAGTGCTTCTCCAGCCGTTTGGCCATATAGTTCGCATTCAAAATGGCCACCTGCGTGGCCTTGGTGAGCCCCTCTCTTCCCATCAGCGCGATGTACACCCACGAGATCGTCAGGATGCTCGGGCTGCCGTAGGGAGCGGCCGACACCGGCCCAATCGACTGGGCCCCGCCCAACTTGGTCACAGGATGTCCAGGCATAAACGACACGAGATGACTGGCGACTCCAATGGGCCCCATGCCAGGTCCGCCGCCGCCATGAGGAATACAAAACGTTTTATGCAGATTCAGGTGACAGACGTCGGCCCCCAGATCTGCCGGCCGACAGAGCCCCACCTGGGCGTTCATGTTGGCGCCATCCATGTACACCTGCCCGCCATGGGTATGCACGATCTGGCACATCCGGCGAATCCCCTCCTCGAACACCCCGTGTGTGGAGGGGTAGGTGACCATCAGCGCCGCAAGGCGGCTGCGATGGAGCGTCGCCTTGGCCTCAAGATCGGTCAGGTCCACATTGCCGCGCGCGTCACAGGCGACCGGAACAACCGTCATGCCGCACATCGACGCGCTGGCCGGGTTGGTGCCATGCGCCGACACGGGAATCAGGCAGACATCGCGTTGCGTCTCGCCTCGATGGCGGTGATAGGCGCGAATCACCATGAGCCCTGCATATTCGCCCTGTGAACCCGCGTTCGGTTGCAACGAGATCCCGGCGAAGCCGGTCACGTCGGCCAGCCAGGACTCCAGCTGTCGGAACAACAGTTGATAGCCTTGAGTCTGATCGGCGGGGGCAAAGGGGTGCAGTCGCCCAAACTCCGGCCAGGTGACCGGGATCATTTCCGCCGTCGCGTTCAGCTTCATCGTGCAGGACCCCAAGGGAATCATGGAATGCACTAATGACAGATCCCTGGATTGAAGACGATGGATATACCGCAGGAGCTCGTGTTCGGCATGATACCGATGAAACACCGGGTGGGTGAGGTAGGCACTGGTACGTGCCAGTCCTGCGGGGTACCGAACATCCACAGACTCCAGCAGCGTCCGAAGCTCTTCTTCTGGAATATTCTGCCCGACAAAAATCGCCAGGAGCCGGCGCACTTCATCCAAATTGCTCCACTCATCCAGCGAGATTCCCAGACTGTGGTCATCATAGCGCCGGAGGTTGATCTTCTGCTGCCGAGCCCGGCTCAGAATCGTGTCCGATTGTCCAGGCGACAACGGAACCCGAAGGGTGTCGAACACAGGCTCCAGCCCGATTGCACAGCCGTGCCGACGCAACCCCTCGGCCAACACCATCGTCAACCCGTGGATGCGTTCGGCAATCTTCCGCAGTCCTGCGGGGCCATGGTAGAGGGCATACATGCCCGCCATCACCGCCAGGAGCACCTGCGCCGTGCAAATATTGCTCGTCGCCTTTTCGCGGCGGATATGCTGCTCTCTCGTCTGGAGCGACAGGCGATAGGCTAGACGACCCGTGACGTCTTTTGAGACACCGATGATGCGACCCGGCATTTGCCGACGAAATTCTTCCTTGGTCGCCATGAATGCGGCATGGGGCCCCCCGAATCCCAACGGCACACCAAACCGCTGACTGGAGCCGACCGCGACATCCGCCCCGCACTCCCCAGGGGAGCGCAGCAAGGTCAAGGCGAGCAGATCCGTCGCGACGACGACATACACGCCCGCGGCATGCGCCCTCGTGATGAATTCGCTGTAGTCCCCCACATACCCGTCGGTCGAGGGATACTGGAGCAACATCCCGAAGAACTCCCCCTTCGACAGATCCAACGACTGTATCGCACCGATCTGCAAAACAATGCCCAACGGTTCGGCGCGCGTTTGCACCACCGCAATGGTTTGCGGATGACAATTTTCAGAGACGAAAAACTTGTGCCGCTCGTGTCCCGCGGCATGTGAAATCGCCGCGCACATGGTCATCGCTTCGGCGGCGGCAGTCGCTTCATCCAGCAGCGAGGCGTTGGCCAGCGGCAACCCGGTCAAATCCGCGACCATGGTTTGAAAATTGACTAAGGCTTCGAGTCGCCCCTGCGCGATCTCGGCTTGATACGGGGTATATTGGGTATACCAACCGGGATTCTCGAGAATGTTACGCTGGATCACCGGCGGCGTAATGCAATCGTAGTAGCCCATGCCGATCAGGGAGCGCCAGACCTGATTCTGCCCGGCCGTCGCGCGCAATTCTGCCAGCACCTCCTGTTCGCCGCGCGGGGACGGGATCGTCAGAGGGCCCTGTACGCGAATGTCTGTAGGCACCGTCGCTTCGACCAGAGAATCCAAGGACGGCAGGTTCAATGTCGCCAACATTGCCTGGATATCGGACTCCGTCGGGCCAATATGGCGGGGCACAAAGGTGTCGTTCGATTCGAGAAAGTGAGGGTCTGGCATGGGGGTGAAATCCTGCTAGAAGTTGACGCACTCGTCCATTCGACGCAGCACCAGGTACCCTATCATGCAACAGGGATTTTTCCAAGCGTTCAGCGCGCCTTCCTCGTCGCTTGTTTTCCGAAATTCCATAGCGTAATAGTGACAGCGACTCCTCGGCGCAGGACGTACAGCATCGTCGCCTGACGCCCACACAGGACGACCCATGATCACGCATGACATCCTCATCGTCGGGGCAGGACTCGCTGGTATGCGGGCGGCCGTTGCGGTCCCGCCCGATGTCAATGTTGCACTCCTTTCAAAAGTTCATCCGGTCCGCAGTCATTCAGTCGCCGCACAAGGCGGAATCAATGCAGCCATCGGCGTAGAGGATTCATGGGAGGCGCACGCCTATGACACGGCCAAAGGCGGCCTGTATCTCGGCGACCAAGACGCCATCGAAGCCATGTGCAAGGAAGCCCCGCAAGACATTCTTGAGCTGGAGCGGATGGGGGTGATCTTCAGCCGCACACCTGATGGACGCATCGCGCAGCGACCATTCGGCGGAGCCGGATATCCACGCACCTGCTATGCCGCCGACCGCACCGGCCATGCCTTGCTGCACGCCATGTACGAGCAGTTGATGAAACGCCGCTGCAAGGTCTACGAAGAATGGTATGTGACGGCCTTGCTGGTCGAGGACGAACGGTGCTGCGGCGTAATCGCCTGGGACATCGTCCACGGCGGGTTGCAGGTGTTACGCGCCAAGGCCGTCATCCTGGCCACCGGGGGGAGCGGTCGCGTCTTTTCCACCAGTACCAACGCCGTGATTAACACCGGTGATGGCATGGCGCTCGCCTATCGGGCAGATATTCCGCTGGAAGATATGGAATTCGTCCAGTTCCATCCGACCACGTTGAAAGACACCGGCATTCTGATCACGGAGGGTGCGCGCGGGGAAGGTGGCTATCTTTTGAACACGCTCGGTGAGCGTTTCATGAAGCGGTATGCACCCGAGCAAATGGAACTGGCCACCCGTTCCACAGTATCGCTAGCCATCGGTCAGGAAATTCAGGAAGGGCGGGGCGTAGACGGCTGCGTGTTACTCGACCTCCGGCACCTGGGTCGCACCAAAATTCTGGAACGATTGCCCCAGATCAGAGAATTGGCCATGGAGTTTGCCGGTCTCGATCCGATCGAAACGCCCATCCCGATCCGCCCCGGCGCCCACTACCAAATGGGCGGCGTGAAAACCAATACCTGGGGGGAGACCGACCTTCCGGGGCTCTTTGCCGCCGGGGAATGTGCCTGTGTGAGTGTACACGGAGCCAACCGGCTGGGCGGCAATTCACTCCTGGAAACGATTGTCTTCGGTCGCCGGGCGGGCACGAGAGCGGCGGACTTCATCCGCGACTGCCACCTTCCCCCGATCCCTGCTACACATCTACAGCGTGAAACCCAACGCGTGAAGACCCTGCTGACCAATCCCGGCCCTGAGCGGGCCTGGCAAATCCGGGATGACCTCGGAAAAACCATGAGCCTCAACCTCGGCATCTTCCGCACCAAACAATCCATGCAGGAGGCGCAACACGCCATCCAGGCGCTCAAGGCACGCGGACAACTCATGTGCGTGCAGGACAAGGGGCAGATCTTCAATACCGACCTGATTCAAGCGCTGGAACTTCAATGCCTTGTGGAAATTGCCGAGACCATCGTCGTGAGCGCCTTGGGACGTGAAGAAAGCCGGGGAGCCCACTATCGAGCCGATTTCCCAACGCGAAACGATACAACCTGGCTTCGCCACACCCGAAGCCGTCGACAACCAGACGGGCCGCAGCTGACCTATACCCCGGTCACCATTACCCGATTTCCCCCTGGCTAAGCCCGTTCCGCCCGTCGATTTCCCCCACACCCGCTGAAAATCATCCTCGGGACACACCCCGACCACCAACTCCGGTTGCGCTCTTCACATTTTGCGCTATCCTTTTGAATGATCACCGATCACTCTACTGACCGGATCGTCTCACGTACGCCCGGGCGAAGGGTCGTAAGGCACCATGGCTCCCGTTCTCCCAGGCACCGCTCCCCCGGCACCAGAGCTGTCCGCACCGCTCACTGCTGCACAGACCGTGGTCTGCCCATTCTGCCAGGCAGTCACGTCCTGCGCTCCATCCCCAGAACGCCCACTTCATCAGTTCGCCTGCCCGGCCTGTCGAGAGAATCTGTTGGTTCTCAACCAGACACCGCACCACACCGATCACGAGCGAATCGGGTCGAACCTCGCCACTGAGTCCCCCGCGCCTGATCTATCGCGCCGAGTCGTGGGTCTCGCGGTGGCGGCGATGGCTTGCCTGTTGAACTACGTACTGCTCTCTGCGATGGGCTTCTGGATATTCGGCCAAATCAAAATGATTCATGATCCGTACGAGGTCGATGCACTTCTACTCTCACCGTTGATTTTGCAGGCCAATGACTGGACGCCGCTGCACCTTGCCTCGGCACGGGGCGACCTGCCTCTCGTCACCGCGCTGCTTGACGACAGGACCTCCGTCGACCCCCTCAACGGCAACCGTCGGACCCCGCTGTACGAAGCCTCGAGACGGGGACAGACGGAGGTCGTGACCCTCCTCTTGAATCGAGGTGCCAATCCCAACGCGAAGGGGAAATTCGGCTATACCCCGCTGTTGGCCGCAGCGGAAGAAGGACATGCCGACACACTCGCCGTGCTGCTGAACCATGGCGCAGACCACCGCGCCATGTGCACCTGTGGCGATTCAGCCCTGCACCGGGCGGTCAGAAGAGGTCACCTGGCAGCCGCACAAACTCTCCTTGCGCGTGGAATCTCCGTCAATCGAAAGACCCATGGCGAAACGGCGCTTGAAATTGCGCGACGCAACGAGGACCAGGAGTTGATCGACCTCCTACGCACACACGGTGGACGAGAGTTCGCTCAAGCGAAAGCCTATCGTGCCGAAGGTATCGCGTATCAGAAAAAGGGACAATCCGACAACGCGCTGTTTGCGTACGCCAAAGCCTTGAGTCTCGATCCGGACGATGCCGAAACCTACTATGGCCGCGGAACCGCCCTGCTCCAAAAGGATGAACCCGACGAAGCGCTTATCGCCTTTGAAGCCGCTATTCGCCTCAACCCCACATACTTCGAGGCCTATCACGCGACAGCCTCCGTCTATACCGTACGCCGGCAGTGGGCACAGGCCCTCGCCCTGTGGGATCAATTTCTCGCACGACAACCACAGCATGGCCGGGCGCATTTTGAACGGGCCGTCGCCAAACGAGCCTACGGCGACAGCACGGGATTTCTGGAAGACCTGCAGCGAGCCTGCGCCTTGGGACATGAGGCGGCCTGTTGACGCATGACTACCTCAGCCGAACAGGACGAGACACACACCCACGCGCTGGGGATCACCTGCCACCGTTGTCTGACCCCGTATCGAATCCGTGACCGACGCCGATTGACGAACGCCTCTCGCAGCACCTGTCCGACGTGCGGGGCTCGCTTTGCGGTCGTGACACCAACCCTGCCCCTCCATACGGGGCAGCCGCCGACTCCAGAACTCATCGAGGCACTCGCTCCGCCCGCTCCGGTTCCCACCGATCACGACGCACAGAACTATGCAACGATGCATGGCGCGTTTCGTGGCTCAGGCGGCACCTTGCTGGGTATGCAAATCGTAAACGTCTGCCTCACGATTCTCACCCTTGGGGTCTATCATTTCTGGGGAAAGGCGAAAATCCGGCGCTACCTGTTCAGCCACACGGCCTTTGGGCATGACCGCTTCGCCTACCACGGGACGGGAAAAGAGCTCTACCAGGGATTTCTCAAAGCCATGCTGGTGTTCGGCCTTCCCTATTTTTCGCTGGGAGCCGCACACACATTCCTGGAACTCCCTCGTTGGATCGACCTCTTGTCGCAAGCACTCGCTGGGCTGGTCCTGTTCCTCTATGTTCCAGTCGCCATGGTCAATGCTCGCCGCTACCGCTGTTCCCGCACGTCGTGGCGCGGCATTCGATTCTCGTTTCGAGGGCGCACCTCCGAATTCCTCACGCTCTACTTTCGCGGGTGGGGCTTCACGATCCTCACATTGGGCAGCTACTACCCGTACTTCCAGACTCAACGCCAGGCCTTTCTCCACGCACATACATATTTCGGCAATCAGCGGTTTGGATTCACCGGCCACGGCTCGGGCCTCATGTTCCCCTTCGCCGTCACCCTGATCTCCACCTACATCGTGCTGGGCGTATGCGGACTCGCCCTGGCGTTTCAATTGACGAATGCGGGGCTGACCCTGCTGTTGATCCCCTTCGTGCTCGGACCACTGTGGGTCTGGCTGTTGGGACAGAAGCAGAAATATTTCTGGGATCACACGACGTTCGGGCACGCCCGCTTCTCATCGGATATTACCTGGCAGAATCTCTTCACCCTCTATCTCGGCAACCTCGGGTTACTGCTGGTGACATTGGGATGGGCATGGCCCTGGGTCACCGTTCGTAACGCCCGCTTTTTCATTGGGACCCTGTCGTTGCAGGGCTCAGTGGATCTCGATCGCGTCCTGCAGGACACCACCCAGTCGTCAGTGACGGGAGAAGGCCTCTCGAACCTCCTCGACACCGGCTTCGATATGGATTCCTAGTCATGCCGACCACCCGCCCCGCCCACTATCTCGATGGCCGCACCGCAACGCGGCATCCTGTAACCCTCACCGTAGCCCCTCACGCCTTGCAGATCATGATGGCGGACGGCAGCAGCAAGCACTGGCCCTACGACCAGATTCGCCAGACTCAGGGCGCCTATCGCGGCGAACCGGTCAGACTGGAGTTCGGGCCCGACCCCTGCGAGGCCCTTGTCATTACCGCACCGGCAGTACTGACCGACATTCATGCGACCGCTCCTGATGTCGCGCGACATCTCCACAACCCAGCTTGGCGGCACGCACGGTTGCGATGGACCCTGGGTGCCGCGCTGGGCGTACTACTCATGACGATCGGTCTGTACCGGTGGGGCATCCCCGGCCTTGCCGCAGCCATCACGCCATATGTTCCTGTCAGCTGGGAAGAATCATTGGGCCGTCAGGTTGTCGATCGTCTGGCACCAACGGCACAGCAATGCCGGGACCCCGAACGGCTACGAAAGTTAGACCGAATTGCGCAAGCATTGGCGACCACGAACCCGACATCCCCCTACCGAATCACGTTGACCGTCGTCGATAACTCCACCGTGAATGCCTTTGCCGCTCCCGGCGGCCAGGTCGTGATCCTGCGCGGCCTGCTGGAACAAACCACCAGCGCCGAACAACTCGCCGGTGTCCTGGCGCACGAACTCCAACACGTCTATTTACGCCACAGCACCAGAGCCATCCTTGAACAGACGGCCGGCACGCTGCTGCTGACGGCCGTGTCGGGAGACCTGTCCGGAGGGCTGGCCTGGGGACTGCAAGGCGCCCAGACGATGGGGGCACTCCACTACAGTCGCAGCCATGAGGAGGAGGCGGATATCGAAGGCCTGCGCATGATGCAAGCCGCCCATCTCGATCCTACCGACATGATTGCCTTTTACGGAACGTTGCAGAAGTCTGAGCAAGGCCATGCCGGACCGCCTGATTTTCTTTCGACCCACCCCGACATGGGCCGAAGGCTTGCGACCCTTCGCATGCTTGCCGGCCCGCCGACGACGAACGCGCGCCGGCTGCTTCCCGGCGAAGACTGGACGGACATTCGCACACTCTGCCGCGTACAGGCCGCCAAACGTTCCAGCCCGGATTCCGCCGACCTTCCCTGACACAGACGTTTGATTTCATCATAGACCGGCTGCCTCTGTTATAATCCACCCACCTGTAGGCGGCACGTATGCGTGTTCTTGTCGTAGAAGATGAAACCAAGGTGGGCTCCTTCATCAAGCGAGCCCTGGAAGAAGAGAGTTATGCCGTCGACCTCTGCGAGGACGGCGCGCAGGGTCTCGACCAGGCTCTGACCGGCAGCTACGACCTCATCATGATCGATCTCATGCTGCCGGGCTTACCCGGTATGGAAGTGCTGACCCGCCTCCGCAAAGAAAAAATCCAGACACCCGTCTTGATCCTGACGGCGCAGTCGAAGGTGGACCAACGAGTCAAAGGGCTGGATGCGGGGGCGGATGACTACCTCACCAAACCATTCGCCATCGACGAATTGCTTGCCCGCGTCCGGGCTCTCTTGCGGCGCGGCACGGCCGAATCGTCCGGGACGCTCCAGATCGACGACCTCATCCTCAACCCCGCCACTCGGGAAGTCACCCGCGGAGGGCAGCGCATCGATCTCACCGTGAAAGAATATGCCCTCCTGGAATATTTCATGCGTCATGCCGGACGGGTGTTAACCCGCCCCATGATTTCCGACCATGTGTGGAATCAAGACTTCGATACATTCACCAACGTCATCGACGTCTACGTAAATTATTTGCGGAATAAAATCGATCGCGGGCGGGCGCGCAAGCTGATCCATACCATACGAGGGAGTGGGTATATGCTCAAGGTGGACTGATGCCCCTTCGAGTCCGGCTCACTCTTTGGTACGGAACGGCGCTGGCCTTGATCCTGCTGACGTTCTCCGTGGTGCTCTATACCATCACAGCCCGCAGCCTCCGCGACCAGGTCGATGAGTCGTTGCAGGAAACAGCCTCCGCCGCCGTGCGATCGCTGGAAACCCGCGGCTTCCTCCCCCTCATCGATGAAGATGCGCTGTTGAGCCAATTCCCGGAACTGACTCGTATCGATAAATTCTTTCAGATCTTCAGCCCTACCGGCACGATCACCATCCGCTCTCCGAATATCCGACAGCACGACGTGCCATTGAGCCGCCCGGCGCTGGAAGCCGCCTTCACCGGCAGCACCGTCTTCGAATCGGCCAGATATCCCAACGAACCGCCGTTACGCCTGGTGTCCGTTCCCATCATTTACCGCGGCTCGCTGCTATATATCGTACAGGTGGGCACCACCCTGGAAGGGGTTGAAGAAACCCTACGCCGCTTCCTTCTCGTGCTGCTCGTCATGGCGCCGATCGCGTTGGTCGTGTCGTTGGTCGGCGGATGGTTTCTGGCCGGACGCGCCCTGCGCCCGGTCGATTCCATCACCGTTGCCGCGCAACGGATCGCCGCGGGCGACCTGACGCAACGACTGCATTCTGAGCGCTCTACGGATGAAATCGGGCGTCTGACCGATACGTTCAATAACATGATCGCGCGACTGGAAACCTCCTTCGCGCAGATCCGGCAGTTCAGCAGCGATGCCTCCCACGAACTGCGTACGCCCCTGACAGTCATGAAAGGCGAGAGCGAGTTGGTGTTGCGCCGCCCCCGACCTGTCGAAGATTACATCGCCGTGCTCGAGAGCAATTTGGAGGAAATCGACCGCATGTCTCGCATTGTAGAGGAACTGCTGTTCCTCTCGCGGGCGGACATGGGCCAGGTCAAAACAGAATGCGAGCCGGTCCGGTTGGAAGCGTTAGTGGAGGACATTCAACGCCAGGCCTGTCTCCTTGGCCAGGAGCGCGAGATCGACGTCATCATGGGCACGATTCAGCCGGCGACCGTGCGCGGCGACGAACTCCGGCTGCGGGAGCTCATCCTCAACCTCGTCGACAATGCGGTCAAATATTCGCATCCTCGCGGCAAGGTCGAAATCGACTTGCGAGTAGAGGGTGCCACGGCTCGCCTCGCTGTACGCGACTACGGGATCGGCATTCCGCAAGACGCGCATAAACAGATTTTCGACCGCTTCTTCCGCACGGATGACGCCCGGGCTCACACCAAAAAAGGCACCGGCCTCGGCCTGGCCATTTGCGCGTGGATTGCGGAAGCCCACCATGGGCACATCGACGTCCAAAGCGAGGTCGGCAAAGGATCCACTTTCACGCTCGTCCTGCCGTTGGCTCCTGCCGCAGCTTAACGACTTCTAATTCCTCGCTAATAGTTTTCTCATTCAAGGCTGTTACCTTCCAATTGACTGTCACACGGAACACCCATTCTCCCGCGTGCACAGAACATTCTCTTTTAGGAGGAGCCTTTATGAAACGACCCGTACAGTCAGTCAGCGTATTCGCTGGTATTGCCGCATTGAGCGCCGGGTTGATCTGGAGCTATACCCCGCTCTCACCGTCTCACGCTTCAAATGCCTCGCCGGCCGCCGAGGAACGTCCGCTTGTGCAGACCGGCGGCTTGCCTGCTGCCGGATTCGCCGATGTGGCCAAAACCGTCACGCCGGCCGTCGTGAACATCACCACCCGAGGAGCCGAGGAAGTGTCCGACCGCGCCCGACCGCGCGGGAAAATGGAAGACTTTTTTGGATCACCGTTCGGCCCACGCCGATTCGGACCTCCGACGGAGCCTCGAGAACATCGAGGCGGCGGACAAGGATCCGGCGTGATCGTCACCCAGGATGGCTATGTGCTCACCAACAACCATGTGATCGAAGGCGCGAAAACGGTCACGGTCACGCTGCCCGATAAACGGGAATTCACGGGGCGGATCGTCGGCAGTGATCCCAAGAGTGATATTGCCGTGGTCAAGATCGACGGCACGCAGCTCCCGACCGTTTCTTGGGGCGACTCCAGCCGCTTGCAGGTCGGTGAATATGTGCTGGCAGTTGGAAATCCCTTCGGCCTCAATTCCACGGTCACCCTGGGCATTGTCAGTGCGCTGGGCCGTGGACACATGGGCATCACGCAGTATGAAGATTTCATTCAGACAGATGCCGCCATCAATCCAGGCAATAGCGGCGGGGCACTCGTCAACACCAAAGGGGAACTGATCGGCATTAACACGGCCATCTTTTCTCAAACCGGCGGCTATCAAGGCGTCGGCTTCGCCGTCTCGAGCGGCATGAGCAAGCCGATCTATGAAAGCCTGGTCAAAACCGGCAAGGTCGTTCGCGGATACCTGGGCATCGGCATTCAGGACCTGAACCATGACCTGGCCAAATCATTTGGCGTGAAGGGTAGCAATGGGGCGGTCGTCACCGACGTGAAGGAAGAGGGCCCGGCGGACAAGGCCGGGATCAAACAGGGCGACGTCATCCTCTCATACCAGGGTATCTCGGTCGACGATGCGGTCACGCTTCAGCGGGCCGTCACCCGCAGCGCGGTGGGCAGCAAAGCCACGGTGAAAGTGTTGCGGGATGGCCATGAACAAGAACTATCCGTCACGCTGGCCGAACTGCCGGATACCCAGCAGGTAGCCAAGGCGGAGATCGAATCCCCGGACCAGCCATTGGCGGGTCTCGCGGTG
>JAEURX010000049.1 GCA_016788885.1 Nitrospira sp.
CCTCCTCCGGCACTTCGGCGACAATTGCGCAAATCTTGGTCGTTCCGATATCGAGCCCGACCAGGATATGATCCCGCTTAGACACTCGGCTCACCCCCTTCCCCGAACAATGACGCGGTCGGCAAAGCGAAGATCGATTTCGTTCGCTCTGGCGCCCTCGCCGTCAAAGGCCACATCACGCAGTGCGGGCCGCATTTTGAGAAACCGAGACCATTGCTGATTCATCGACGACTCACTGAACTGGAAGGTCACACCCTGGACCTCGACCACCAGGTTGTTCAAATTCCCCACATTGATATCCGGCCGCCCACCGGTGGTCTGCCCGACCATACGCGCCAGGGCGGCGCCAACCTGCACCGGGCGACGATCTTCGACTTTCCCCTGCGCCAGTCGACGTCCATCGACACCCGAGAGCATCGGCAGCGTCGGGTCGTCGCTGGACCCGAGATGCGCCAGCAGCACACCCTCGGCATCAGTCAGCAGATTCTCCGCCACCGTCCGGACGACGACCGCCGGCTCGCGCTCCACGATGTCGATATGAATCTCGTGCAACGGCTTCAACACCACGGTCGCGTCCTTGATCCAAGGATGGGTCTTGACCCGGTCCGCCAACCACGTCGGGTTGATGGAATAGAGCGCGGTATCGGGTTTCAACGCCAGCCGGCCGATCACCTCTTTTCTGGTGACATGATGCAGGCCGTTGACGGACACGGATCGCACCAGAAACCATTCCCTCGTAAGCGGCCCCAGCTCACGCGCCAGGACAAATAACCCGGAACAACCACCGACCAACACCGTCACCGTGGCGACCACCCGCAAGGAGATGAGCAGGCCTCGGCCCAGTCGTGACCAATATCCGCCTGCCGCGACACCCCGACGGCGATCTGATCCGGACTCCGAACGGGCATTGGCCCGAGGAGTGACTTTGCTCGGTCGCGCCTTGCGCCACCCCAGCGGCATCATTACCTCACGGCTCGAAACGTTCCCGCGCCGGCTCGCCGGAGCGCGGATTGAAGGATTCGTTCCGTCAAGACATCGTAGGACAGCCCAGCCTTGCCTGCCGCCATCGGCAGCAAACTCGTCTCCGTCATCCCCGGTACCGTGTTGATTTCCAATACATAGGGTTTCCCCTTGGGCGTAATGCGAAAATCCACTCGCGCGGCGCCGCTGCACCCCAATGCGTGATAGGTTCGTATCGCCAGCTGCCTGATCTGTTTGGTCACCGCAGCGGTAAGCGGCGCGGGACACACATACTGCGTCCGGCCTTTTTCATACTTCGCCGAGAAGTCGTAGAATCCATCCGGTGCCACAATCTCCACTGCAGGAAGGCCGCTCACCACTCCATCCGCGTCACCCAACAGGGAGACGGTGACTTCGTGTCCGGGGATATAGGCCTCCACCATGGCTTCCGCGTCATATCGATGGGCGACTCGCAAGGCCTCTTTCCACTGCGCCGGCTTCCGGACGATGGTCACCCCGATCGTCGATCCCTGACTCGCCGGCTTCACGACCACCGGCAACTTCAGCTTACAGCCCGTGAGGACGCGTCCCAGCGTAGGCATCGTGCCTCGCAACACCACCGTCCCACGCGGCACCGGGATGCCCTGGGCGGCCAATTCCGTCTTGGTCACGACCTTGTGCATGCCGATCGCGCTGGCACGCACGCCGGACCCCGTATAGGGAATGCCGAGGGTCTCCAGAAATCCCTGGATGGCGCCGTCTTCCCCGCCCGGTCCATGTAATGCCAGGAAGGCCACCTCTATCGCTTGTTCTTGCAACGTTTGGGATAACCCCGGACCCACATCGATGGCCACGGCATCGTAGCCGCTGCGGACAAGAGACCGGTACACGGCTTCGCCGGTCTTAAGGGACACCTCGCGCTCCGAGGACTGGCCTCCCATCAACACACCGATTTTCGAACGAGTCAGCGGCTTCCGTTCCGTCACATCCACTCCCTTCATCGATCTGCGTCAGGCCTGACCGACCACCTTCAATTCCAATTCCAGAGTGACGCCCGAGGCTTTTTTGACTCCGGCTCGAACTTTCCTGATCAGAGCCAGCACATCTGCCGCACGCGCATGGCCGACATTCACCATGAAGTTCGCGTGTTTTTCAGACACCTGCGCATCCCCGACACGCGCGCCCTTGAGGCCCGCCGCATCCACCAGGCGGCCGGCCGAATCCTGTGGAGGGTTCTTGAACACACAGCCGGCGCTCGGCAAGGTCAACGGCTGGGTGTCCTTGCGATACTGGAGATAGTCCTTCACCGTCTTTTCAATGCGCGCATGATCGCCCGGCTTCATCTGCAACCAAACCCCAGCGACAATGCCGCGTGGCAGATGGGCCCGCCGATAGCTGAAGGGGATCTCGCCGGCAGGAATGTCTACGACCCGACCCTTCACGTCCACCATGCGCACGGCTTTGAGCGCGTCTTTCATTTCTCCCAGTCGCGTCCCCGCGTTCATCACCACACACCCGGCTACCGTGCCAGGAATTCCGGCACCCCACTCCAATCCGCTCAAACCACGGCGGATCGCATACCCGATCAACGTCGGCATGCCCACGCCCCCGTCCACATAGAGCACATGGCCTGGATCCTGACGGATGGTCTTGAGGTGCCGAAGGCTGACCACGATTCCCCGGATTCCTCCGTCACGAACGAGCACATTCGTGCCGCCCAACACGAAAATCGAGATGCGTTCGGCGCGAGCGTTCTCCACCACCCGACACAAGTCGTCCACATCGACCGGTTCCACCAAGACTTCCGCCGGCCCACCGATACGGAACGAGGTGAAGTCTTGCAACGAGGCCTCATATGTGATCGTCCCACGGACTCCCTCAAACAGGCGCGCCCAGTCTTGCTTCGTTCTTTTCACTCGCTCCCTACGCACCACACCTGTCTTAGTTCCAGACTTCACGACATCATTGCGCAGGCAACCGGTCGAGGATCGCCAGCCCCGCTTTCCAGATGTCCCCTGCTCCGAGCGTGATCACAAGATCACCGGATTTCAATGTCGGCAGTACCCGATCGGCAATCTCTTCCTTGCGCTCAATAAACGTGGCCGAGGGATGGCCGGCCGCCCGCACGGCATCCACCAATTTCGCACCGGACACGCCGGGAATCGGCTGTTCACCCGCGGCATAAATCTCCGTCATGAAGAGCGCGTCGGCCTGATCGAACGCATGGGAGAATTCCTGGACCAAGTCGCGTGACCGGCTGTACCGATGGGGTTGGAACAACACGACCACCCGACGGTCCCACCCCTGCTTCGCGGCAGCAATCGTCGCCCGCACCTCGGTCGGATGATGACCATAATCGTCCACGACCATGATGCCGGACTTTTCTCCGCGCAAGTGAAAGCGCCGCTCCACGCCGCTGAATGCCGCAAGCCCTTTCCGGATGAGATCGACCGGAATATCCAACTCCATCCCGATGGCGATAGCGATCAGAGAATTCGACACGTTGTGAATACCGGGAATGCTCAACCGGAACGGACCGAGATTGCGGCCGCGGAAGAACACGCGAAACTCCGAGCCCCACTGCCGCAACGTAATATCGGTGGCGCGAAAATCCGGCACGTGGTCGGGAAATTCGTTCAACCCGTAGGTCTGGTATCGTTTGACCACCCGCGGCAGCAAGTTGCGCAGCCGCTCATCGTCCGAACAGAGCACGGCTAGTCCATAAAACGGCACCTTATTCACAAACTCGAGAAAACTGTCGTTGAGCCGCTCCATGCTGCCGTAATGATCCAAATGCTCGCGATCGATATTGGTCACGGCCGCGATCGTCGGCGCCAAACGCAGGAACGAGCCGTCGCTTTCGTCCGCTTCAGCGATGAGGAGGTCGCCTCGCCCCAATCGGGCATGACTGCCAAGGGCATTCACCTTCCCTCCGATCACCATCGTGGGGTCCAGCCCGCCCTGTGCCAACACATTCGCCACCATCGAGGTCGTCGTCGTCTTGCCGTGCGCGCCGGCAATGGCCACGCCGAACTTCAGGCGCATCAACTCCGCGAGCATCTCCGCGCGCGGGATGACCGGGATCTGCCGCGCCTTGGCGGCGACGACTTCGGGGTTGGTCGCTGCCACCGCGGAGGAAATGACCACCACCTGCGCTTCGCCGATGTTCGCTTCATGGTGGCCGACGGCGATCCGTCCGCCCAATTCTTCCAACCGTCGCGTCGTTTCCGACTGGCTCAAATCCGACCCGCTGACCTTGTAGCCCAGCGTCAACAGCACCTCGGCGATGCCGCTCATTCCGGATCCGCCGATTCCCACCAGATGAATATGTTGTGTCTTTCTGAACATCGCTGTCCGCCTTAGCTCCTGTCCACGAAATGGTCTGTGCGTGCCGCTCCCGCTCTCCTGGTGCTTCTGCCGCTCCCGCTGTTCATAGGGCGCGCGCGCTTGCGCTGGCCTCATGGCGCCTCCTCATGACGTCGTAGCATTCCCGCACGATGGTTTCCGCCGCATCGCTCCGTCGCATCTCCCAACTGTGTCGGCTCATGCTCTGCAACCGCCCGGGCTCGGTGAAGATCCCACTGATCGATTGCGCCAGCCCCGCGCCGGTCAACTCGGCTTGCGGCAACAGGACAGCCCCTCCGGCTTTCGCCATCACTTCCGCATTCCGCAGTTGGTGATTGTAGATCGCGGTCGGAAGAGGAATCAGAATAGCCGGCTTGCCGCAGACGGTGAGTTCGGCGATCGTCATCGCTCCGGACCTGGCCACGACCAGATCCGCATCCCGAAGCACCGTTGGCATGTCATATAGAAACGGCACGACCTGCGCAGACATGCCGGCCTGCTCATAGGCCGCGAGCACTCTGGCGTGATCGGCCTCTCCTGTTTGATGGGTGATTCTCAGGCCATCCTTCAGGGCGCTGAGTCGAGGCAACGCCTCGATGACTGCTGAGTTGATGGCCTTGGCGCCCTGACTCCCCCCGAAGATCAAGAGATGCCGCGATCCTTCCACAGCGGCGGGCTCGGATGACGGAGCGAGAGATTCCAAAAACGCGCGCCGCACCGGATTGCCGACCACACGGGTCTTGTGACGATCGAACCATTGCAGGGTCGATTCGAATGCGACAAACACCCGTTGCACCAGCGGCGCCACAGCTTTATTCGCCATGCCCGGATAGGCATTTGGTTCCAGAATCACCCCGGGGATGCGGCGGAGACATGCCGCCACCAACATCGCCGGGCTGGTGTACCCTCCCACCCCGAACACGAGATCCGCGCCCTGCTGCTTAAGGATCCGCAGCGATTGCCACAAACTAACCGGCAGCGTGAGCAAAGCTTTCACCATCTCGACCGGGCTTTTTCCCATCAACGGATTGGCGGTGATGCACTGCAACGGAAATCCTTCGTGGGCCAACACTTTGCGCTCGATCCCTCGGGTCGTCCCGACGAACAGAATACGCGTCGAAGGATCCCGTCGGACAAACTCCCGCGCCACGGCAATGGCCGGATACAGATGGCCTCCCGTTCCGCCGGCTGCAATCACAATGGTCATTCCGTCATCACCCCGCGTTTCCGTGTCCCACGCGGCGGTCCGCCGTCCTGCCCACCCTGTCGGTCCCGCGAAATACTCAGGAGAAGTCCCACCCCAAACAAATTGGCCACCAAAGACGAGCCACCATAACTGACGAACGGCAGGGTCAGCCCCTTCGTGGGCAATAACCCGGTGACGACGCCGGCATTGACCAATGCCTGCATGCCGATCAACATGGTGATGCCCATCGCCAAATGGCGGCCGAACGGATTGCGAGCCCGGCTCGCAATCTGAAAACCCTTGATGACAAACAGGCCGAACAGCAGCATGATGGTCACCGTGCCCATCAAGCCCAATTCTTCTCCGACCAGAGCCAGCACAAAGTCGGTATGCGCTTCCGGCAGGAAGAATAACTTCTGTTTGCCTTCGCCCAGCCCCACACCGAATGGACCACCGCTGCCGAAGGCCAGAAAGGATTGATTGATCTGATAACCGGACCCGGTCGGATCTTTCGCCGAACTGAGAAATTCCATCACACGTTGTCGCCGGTAGCTGGACCCTAAAATCAATGCTGCGACCGCCGGCACGGCACACAACGCCAGCATGCCCAAATGCTTGAAGCGTGCCCCCGCCAGAAAGAGCAACGTCACCACCACGAGGCCCATCACCACGACGGTGCCCAGGTCCGGCTCCAGCAGCACCAAGCCGCTCAGCATGCCAATGACGATCAGCGGTGGCAACAAGCCGCGCGCAAACTGGGTAATCTGATCCTGCTTCTTGGTCAGATAGGCCGCCACATAGATGACGGCGACGAACTTTGCCAACTCGGCCGGCTGGATATTGATCGGCCCCAGGTGCAGCCAGCGCCGTGCGCCCTTCGCTACATTGCCGAGCGACGGAATCAGCACCAAGATCAACAAGAGGGTGCCCCCGCAGAGCAGCGGAATCGCCAACTTCTTCCAGATCGTGTAATCGATCCGCGAGATCACGTGCATGACCAGCAGGCCGGCAACCAACCAGGCTACCTGACGCTTGAGGAAATACCAGGGGTCGTGAAAGCGGTTGCCCGCTACCACCGCGCTGGCGCTGAACACCATCACCACCCCGATCAGGGCGAGCACCAGCGTCACCGCCAGGAGCGCCGGATCCACCGGCACGCGCTTGGATGCCCGCTGGCTCGAAGTCGACCAGGGCAACGTCAGTGTCCCGAGCGCATGCTGTCCCATCGTTCAGCTGCCGTTCCTCCCTGTCGCTTCAGGCTTATGCCGGAAGCGCCTGCACCAACGCCTTGAATTGACGACCTCGATCTTGATAGTCCGCGAACATGTCGAAACTGGCGCAGGCCGGCGAGAGCAAGACCACCTCGCCGGGCTGCGCCTCGCGAGCAGCAAGCTCCACGGCTTCGCGGAGAGTCGCTGCAGGACGACACCGGTCGAAATCCCCCATCGCCGCTTGAATGCGGCCCGCTGCTTCCCCGATCAAAATGAGTCCCTTGACCCGCTCCCGGATAGCCCCCTCCAGCCGAGAAAAGTCTCCACCCTTATCGCGACCGCCCGCGATCAACCAGATGGGTTGTTCGATCCCCTCCAAGGCCTTCAGGACCGCATCGACGTTCGTACCCTTCGAATCATTGACGAACCGTACCCCGCGACGCTCGCGTACCACTTCCAGGGCATGCTCCAATCCGGGGAACGAACGCAGCACCGCCCGGATCGCCTCAAGAGAGCATCCGCAAAGCAGGCCATAGGTGACCGCCGCCATGACGTTCTCTACGTTGTGCAGCCCGATCAACCGCATATCGCTGCGACGGCAGACTTCCTCGCGTGTGCCGCGCACGGTGGTGACGATCAGATCGCCGTCCAAGACCGTAGCCCCTGCCACACCGGACACCGCGGCCCCGCCTCGGCTGAATCCAAGGACCGTGCCTTTGGTGCGCCCACGAAGCGCTGCCACACGCCCGTCGTCCAAGTTGAACAACGAATAGTCGCCGGCGGTTTGATTGGCAAAGATGCGCGCCTTGGCGGCCACATAGTCGTCCACCGAGGCATAGCGATCCATATGGTCCAAGGTGACGTTCAAGATCGACGCGATCCAAGGATGAAAGTGCTCAATAGTCTCGAGCTGAAAGCTGGACACCTCGAACACCGCATACTCGTAGGGCGCGGGACTACCCGCTTTCGCCTGCACGCAGGCCAAGGCCGCTTCACTGGCTGCGATGCCGAGATTGCCGCCGACAAAGGCGCGCGTGCCGCTTTCCTGAAGAAACTTCCCGATGAGCGTCACGGTCGTGCTTTTGCCGTTGGTGCCGGTCACGGCCACAATCGGCGCGGTCATAAAACGCGAGGCCAACTCCAGTTCCCCGATGACCCGGACTCCACGAGCGCGCACGCGATTGAGCGCCTCCAGCTGAGTGGGCACTCCTGGACTGATCACCACAAGGTCTGCGCCCTCAAGGGCAGATTCATACTGAGCCCCCACCTTGACCGCAATGCTTGACCGGTCCAATTGGGAGAGGATGGCCGTAAGCTCCTGCGGTTCTTTCCGGTCGGCCACGGTGACCCGCGCGCCGAGGTGATTCAAAAGCCGCGCAGCCCCGACTCCGCTTCTGGCAAGACCGACGACCGTGACCTGAAGATCCTTGACGTTCATGAATCCCCGTCTACCGCAGTTTGAGCGTGCTCAAACTGAGCAAGGCCAACAAAATGGCAATGATCCACAGTCGCACCACGACTTTCGGCTCATCCCACCCCTTCATCTCGAAGTGATGGTGAATGGGCGCCATGTTAAAGATGCGCTTCCCGCGCAGTTTGTACGACCCGACCTGCAGGATGACCGAGAGCGCCTCAATGACGAACACACCCCCGACCAGCAGCAACAGGAGTTCGTGCTTACTGATCGCCGCCACGGTACCGAGCGCGGCGCCCAATGGCAGCGAGCCGACATCCCCCATGAAGACGGAAGCCGGATAGGTATTGAACCAGAGAAATCCCAAACTTGATCCCAGAATGGCTCCGGTAAAAATCGCGATTTCTCCTGCGCCTTCGATGTAGGGAATGAGCAAGTATTCAGCCATGACGCGGTTCCCCGTGACATAGGCGACAATCGTGTAGGCCAGCGAGGCGATCATGACCGGACCGATCGCCAGGCCATCGAGTCCGTCCGTCAAATTGACGGCGTTCGAGCTGCCGACGATGACAAGAATGACGAAGACGATGTAGAACCAGCCCAAATCCGGCGTGAAATATTTGAAGAACGGCACGCTGAGTTTCGTCGTATAACTCGGCAAGGTGTAGAGAAACACACCGATCGCCAAGGCCACCAGAAACTGACCGGTAAATTTCTGCGCCGCCGACAGCCCCTTGGATTGACGCTTGATGAACTTCAAGTAGTCGTCGGCAAATCCCACCGCACCGAATCCCACCGTCGCCACCACGACCAGCCACACGTACCGGTTGGTCATGTCGGCCCACAACAGCGTCGACAACACGACGGCGAAAATGATGAGAATGCCACCCATCGTCGGCGTTCCGCTCTTGGCCAAGTGCCGCTTCGGCCCATCGTCGCGAATTTGCTGGCCGAGCTTGATTTCCTGCAGCTTCCGGATCACCCAGGGGGCCATCACAAACGCAATCAGAAACGCCGTGACCGCGGCATAGATGATTCGAAAACTCTGGTATCGAAAGACGTTCAGAAACGAGAACTGTGTGTGTAGAGGATACAGCCAGTTGTATAACATCCTACGGCATCTTTGCCTGCCTTCGATCAGCAGGCCCCCGAAATCCTATGTCTACGCCCACCATCAACACGCTTTTCGCGCGACCCGCCGTAGGCCGGTCAGTGCGTCCACGACTTGTTCCATTCGCATCCCACGCGATGCCTTGACCAACACGACATCGCCTTGACGCACCATCCGTGCCACAGCCGTCGCCGCCGCCTGCGCATCCGCATGCTCAGTGATACGATCGGCCGGCATACCGGCTTGACGGGCACCTTCGGCAAGCTCCCGCCCCAACCCACCACAAGCCAGCAGATGTCCGATCTCTTGCCCGGCCAGAAACGCTCCCACCTCGCGATGCATCCGCTTGGTATCGACGCCCAGCTCCAGCATGTCTCCCAACGCGGCGATCGATCGTTTGCCCCGCCCGAGCTCGGCGAGAAGCTGAATGGCCGCCTTCATCGAGGCGGGATTGGCGTTGTAACAATCGTTGATGATCCGCACCCCGTGGGAGACGCTGATTTGTGACCGCATGGCCGCTGGACGGAACTTCGCCAACCCTTCGGCAATGGCTGTACCGGACAAACCCAACGCATGCCCCACGGCAGCCGCGGCCAGAGCATTACTGATATTGTGCTGACCCTGCGTGCGGATCCGGACTTCCGTCTGTCGAGTCTTCCCAGGCAGGATGAGTCCGAACACCGTCCCGCCTTTCTCATCCGTCCGAACATTGGCGGCCCGAACGCCTGCCTTGGGCGATGCGCCGAACGCCACCACCCGACATTGAGCCCTGGATGCAAGGTAGTCGAAATAGTCGTCATCGGCGTTCAAGATTACCGCCCCGTCCTGCGGAAGATGATCCAGCAACTCAGCCTTGGCTTGCGCCGACCCCTCCATACTGCCGAAAAACTCCAAATGGTCCGGCCCGATGTTGGTGATCACCCCGATGGTCGGTCTGGCGATTTCACATAATCTGGTCGTTTGCCCCTGTTGATCGACCCCCATTTCGATCACCGCGGCCTGATGGCGCGGGGCCAGTTGAAACAGGGTCTGCGGCACGCCGATTCGATTGTTCAGATTACCTTCTGTTTTGAGCGTCTTCCATCGCTGCGCGACCACATGGGCCACCATCTCTTTGGTGGTCGTCTTGCCGTTGCTCCCGGTGATGGCGATCACCGGAATCGGAAAGCGGTTGCGATAGTGCGTGGCCAGCCGCTGGAAGGCTTCGAGCGTGTCTCGTACCCCGATCAACATCGGCGTGTTGCCCCCCTTCCGCATCGGCGGCAACTGATACCCTTCCTGCACGATCGCGCAGGTCGCTCCTTGCGCGAACACTTTGGGCACGAACGCATGCGCATCGACGCGTTCACCCTGAAACGCGATGAAGAGATCGCCTTTCCGCACCAGGCGGGAATCAGTCACCACACGCCGAATGCGCTGCTTGAGATCCTGCAGGCTCAACCCTGCCGGCGACTTGGCACTCAGCACTTCGCAGATTTCTTCGACCGTAAACAACGCCATAATGCCGCGACTGCTCGGTTCCCGCATGTGCTCCCCCGCTGAGGTTCAGGATCGGAGCGTGCCGATCATCTCACGCGCGACTTCCCGATCATCGAAATGATGCTTCGTCGTCCCAACGATTTGATAATCTTCGTGCCCTTTCCCGGCGATCAGCACCATGTCCCCGGCCTTCGCCTCACGAATGGCGGCTTGGATCGCCGCGCGTCGGTCGGCGAGCATCTGATACCGCACGTGGCCGCGATTCGCGAGCGCGTCCTTCACCCCGGCTTCGACCTCACGAAGGATGGCGGCCGGATCCTCAGTCCGCGGATTATCAGACGTCAGGATCACCACATCACTATACTGCACAGCCGCCCGCCCCATCTTCGGGCGCTTGGTGCGATCCCGGTCGCCGCCGCAACCGAACACCGTGATGATTCGCCCGGTGCGAAGCGCGGTGGCCGCAGTTAACAACCGCACAAGCGCATCTTCCGTATGCGCGTAGTCCACCACGACCGTGAAATCCTGCCCTGCCTCGACCCGCTCGAACCGTCCCGGCACATTCGACACCGCCCCCACCGCAACGCGAACCTGATCAAGCGTCAGCCCCTCATGCAGGGCCACACCGATCGCCGCAAGCAGATTGTACACATTGTGTTCGCCGACCAACCGACTCTGAATCGTGCAGGTCCCCGCCGGGCTGCGCAGCGTAAAATCGGTCCCTGCGGCGGACAACCGCACATCCTCGGCACGAAGGTCCGCCTGCTCTCCCAAGCCATACGTCCAGACAGGAACGGTGCAGGCCTCGCGCATCCGCCGGCTCCAGGGGTCGTCGCCATTGATAATGGCGCGTTTGCGCTCCTTGCGCGCACCCGACCGCCCCAGCTCGACGAACAGCTTGAGTTTGGCTTGAAAGTACCGTTCCATATCGACGTGGAAGTCAAGGTGGTCCTGCGTCAGATTCGTAAACACCGCGACGTCGAACTCCGATCCGGCGGTTCGGTCCAACGCCAAGGCGTGGGATGACACTTCCATGACGACCGTATCCAACCGCTTCTCGACCATTCGTGCAAATAATTTCTGTAAGTCCAACGCGCCGGGGGTGGTATGGGACGCAGGGAACGACTCCTTCCCCACGAGATACGCCACCGTTCCGATCAAGCCGACCTGCCGTTTCGCGGCCTCCAGCATGGTTTTGACGACATAGGTGGTCGTAGTCTTGCCGTTTGTCCCGGTTACCCCGATCATGCGCAGGGCGGACGAGGGGTCCCCATAAAACCGGCTGCCGATCACGCCCAACGCGGCCCGCGAGTCCTGCACGCGAATCGTCGGGGTCGATCCTGCCGCCACAGCGCGCCCCACAACGAGGGCTGCCGCCCCGGCCGTGAGCACACGATCCACGAAGTCATGCCCGTCCACACGTTCGCCCTGCACCGCGACGAAGAGGGACCCGACCGCAACCTGGCGCGAGTCATCGGTCAAACCGGTAATCGCGACCTGCTGATTGCCGCTGCGCTCCAACACTCCAAGCCGCCCTTGAATGGGGCTGATCAGGTCGTCCAACGTCATCTTCAGGACTCCAACGCCGCCATCGCCAGCTTGATCGGTTCATCCACCGCAACGCCCAGATAGTTCAAGACCTGCTCGCCGACTCGACGAAACACGGGTGCCGCGACGACGCCGCCCCAGCCTTCACCGCGAGGCTCATCGATCACCACAATCATCGCCAAGCGGGGATCCTCTGCCGGAACGTACCCGAGAAACGACCCGACCAGTAACGTGGAAGAGTATTTTCCAGTGCGGGGATCAACCTTTTGAGCGGTTCCGGTCTTCCCTGCCACGCGAAAGCCGGGAATCGCCGCCTTGCCTCCGGTCCCCCCGGTCACAACACCTTCGAGCAACGTGGTCAAGGTCCTGGCCGTGTCGGCGGAGACGACTCGCCGTTTCGCCTGCGGCATCGTCTGCGCCACCAATTGGCCTTTGGCGTTCCGGATCTCAGACACCACATACGGCTTCATGAGCACGCCGCCGTTGGCGATAGCCGAGACCGCCGTCACCATCTGCAACGGGGTCACGCCGATTTCCTGCCCCATCGAAATCGAGGCCAATGAGCGCTTTCCCCACTGGCGAGGCCCCCGAAGGAGACCAGCCGTCTCGCCAGGCAAATCAATGCCGGTCTTATCCCCGAAGCCGAAGTCCTTCAAATAGTCATAGACGCGCCACTCGCCCAAGGCCATGCCGACCTTGGCCGCCCCGATATTGCTCGACTTTTGAATCATCTGCGCAAAGGTCATCCAGCCCGCTCGCTCATGGTCGTGAATCACTGTGTTGGCGATCGCAAATTGTCCGTTTTCGCCGTAAATCATGCTCCCGGGCGTCATGACCTTTTCTTCGAGTGCCGCTGCGGCGATCACGCTCTTCATGGTAGATCCAGGCTCATAGGTATCGGTCAACGCACGATTCCGCCATCGGTCGGGAACCAAGGCACCGACCGTGTTCGGATCGAACCGTGGACTCACCGCCATCGCCAGCACCGCTCCGGTTTTCGGATCCATCGCGATCAACGTGCCGGATTTGGCGTTGGCCCGGCTCACCGCTTCGTCCAGCTCCTTCTCCGCGATATACTGAATGACTTCGTCGACCGTCAGTGTCAGGCTATGCCCCGCCGCCGCGCCTTCCTCGTTGAGCCCCTTGGGAAACACCGCCCGTCCCAGAGCATCTCGCTGCAGGACCACCGCCCGCTTCTCGCCATGCAGATACTGCTCATAACGCAGTTCCACCCCCTCCAAGCCGCGATCGTCCATCCCCGCAAATCCCAACACGTGCGAGAGCAACGGCCCCTTCGGATAGAAGCGGCGCCCCTCCATCACCACGCCGACTCCCTCAAGCCCCAACCGCTCAAGCCGACGCCCCTGCTCCGGCTCAAGCTTTCTCGCCAGCCAAACGAAGTGCCGTTCCTGCTTCAATTTCTTTTCGAGTTCCGTCGCTTTCACATGCAAAATCGGCGAGAGATTGCGCGCCGCCGCAACGGGGTTGCCGAGCGAAGCAGGCACTCCGAACACCGACGGCACATCCATATTCATCGCCAGGACCTTGCTGTTACGGTCGTAGATCGTCCCGCGTGCCCCCTCCAGCGTCACATTCTTTTGGTGCTGCCGATCGGCCTTGACCGTCAATTCGGCGGCCTGCATCACCTGAAGATTGACAAGACGGACGATGACGAACACAAACGCGAGCACGAGCCCACAGGCCACCACGATACGGCGACCACGAAAGGACGTCGCAGCCACTACCGCACTCTCCGAGGAACCATATTTCTGGCGATCCGCACCTCACCCTCCGCCGCGATGGGATTCGCCGGCGCTTCCGGCTCGATATTGATGACGACGACCTGGCCCTTTTCCGGCTGCATCATTCCCAGCTTGTCGCTCGCGAGCCGCGCGATCCGCTCCGGCGCAGTCAGCCCCGAAAGCTTGACCTGCAGTTCATCACGCTCACGCTCAAGCAGCACCTTCTGCGCCTTCAGCCGCTCAATGTGATAGCCGATGCGCACGATGTCCACCCGCTCCCAGACAAAAAGCAGGACCAGCGACGTGACCGCGGCAAATGCGACGGCTTTCATGACATAGACTCCTTGGCAATCCGCTCCACGACACGCAGCTTCGCACTGCGCGATCGAGGGTTATGGTTACGTTCGTCATCCGAAGCGATGACCGGTTTTTTCGTCAACACTGTCACTGACGCGTCAGGCCCATTCGCCATCGCGCGAAACGTATGTTTCACAATCCGGTCCTCAAGCGAATGGAACGAGATGGCGCAGACCCGGCCGCCCGGGACCAGAATATCCACGGCATCACGAAGCGCCGGCTCAAGCACATCCAACTCACGGTTCACAGCAATGCGTAACGCCTGGAACGTCCTGGTCGCGCAGTGAATTCGTCCATGCCGATATGAGGCGGGCACCGCTCGCTCCACGACTGCGGCTAATTCCCCGGTAGTGCGAATCTCACCCTGCATCCTGGCCTGCACGATCGCACGAGCGATTCTTCGCGAGTACCGCTCCTCACCGAGTTGGTAGATTACGTCGGCCAACTCAGTCTCAGGCAAATCGCGCACAAGATCCGCCGCGGTGCGCCCTTCCCGCTGATCCATGCGCATATCCAACGGGCCGTCCTCTCTGAAGCTGAACCCCCGCTCCGGACGATCGAGCTGCGGCGAAGACACACCCAGATCGAAAATCACGCCGTCCACCTGCGACAGGCCGTTGTCGGCCACCACCGTTTTGAGTTCCGAGAAGTTCGCGTGCCGAAGCCGGACGCGCGATAACACATCCTGCAAACGCGAACGCGACTCCGAGAGCGCCGTCGCATCGCGATCAATCCCCACGAGAATGCCAGTTGGAGCAGTGCGTTCAAGGATTCGAGTAGCGAGCCCTGCATATCCAAGAGTGCAGTCCACGTACACTCCACCTGGTTTGCACTGCAACCAGAACAAGATCTCGTCGACTAAAACCGGCTCATGGGATTCGCGAGCAGAATTCATTATCCACTTCCACCCACTTTTCCCCACTCATTGGCTGGAGTATACACCCAACCAAATAGCTGTCAACAGATATTGCCTTAATTTATCAAGAATATTGTTCGCTTTAGACGCGAACACTTGGAGTGACAATCGGACGGGAAAGTTATCCACATTTGTGGACAAACCTGTGGGAAACACCCCCACCATGCTGTGGATTTCCACGGGAGAAACTCCGCACAAAGTAGATGCATCTCCCAAAATCAGGGAGATACGAATACCAGCATTGTGGCAGGTCTAATCGGAGGCGGAGGAGGACCGAGACTCAACTAGCAGGGCGAGCCCGCACTATTCACGATGCTTCGTCGTGAAACCGCCGAGTGACGTGGCGAGCCCGCCGGCCGATGGCCCGTGGCGGCAGTGCAGCGTCAATGGCACCAGAACCGCTCATGAACCATGCAGGCTAGGGATATAACCGGTACAGCATTCTCGGGAATGGGATGGTCTCGCGTACATGTTCAAGCCCACAGATCCAGGCCACCGCCCGCTCAATACCCATTCCAAAACCGGCGTGCGGCACCGAACCGTATCGACGAAGATCCAGATACCACTGAAACGCGTCGACCGGCAGATGATGTTCGCGGATACGCGCCAGTAATTTCTCATGGGAATGAATGCGCTGACCTCCACCGATGATCTCGCCGTACCCCTCGGGAGCCAACACGTCCATGCAGAGCGCGAGATCGGGGCGAGCCGAGTCCGTTTCCATATAGAAGGCTTTCAGCGCAGCGGGATATCGATGCACAATGACGGGGCGATCGAACTCTTTCGAAAGAATGGTTTCGTCCTCCGCGCCAAAATCATCTCCCAATTTTGCCGAGAGTCCTTTTCGCTGAAGCATGTCGATGGCTTCCTCATACGTAATACGTGGAAACGGCGTCGTCACACGCTCCAGCTTGGCAATATCCCGCTCCAGCAATTGCAATTCTGCACGACGCGTCTTCAGCACCGCCGCCACGATATGCGACAAGAACTGCTCGGCGAGATCCATCATGTCCGGCAACTCCGCAAACGCCACTTCCGGTTCGACCATCCAAAACTCCATCAGGTGTCGGCGTGTCTTGGATTTTTCCGCGCGGAACGTCGGACCGAAGCAATAGACCTTTCCAAATGCTGCGGCTGTGGCTTCGCTATACAGCTGGCCGCTTTGCGTCAAATATGCCGTCTCGTCGAAATACTGCGTCTGGAACAGGGTCGTCGTCCCTTCGCAGGCATTGGGCGTAAAGATCGGCGCATCGACCAGCGTGAACCCGCGATCGTCGAAAAAATTCCGACAGGCGCGAATAATCTCGTGACGAATGCGCAAGACGGCATGCTGGCGGCTGGAACGCAGCCAGAGGTGCCGATGCTCCATCAAAAATCCTGTGCCGTGTTCTTTCGGCTGAATGGGAAATGGTTCCGCCACTTGCAAGACCGCGAGACGCAATACATCCAGTTCATACCCGCCCGGCGCGCGCGCATCCTGCCGCAATGTGCCGGTCAGGACGACGCTCGACTCCTGTGTGAGCTCAGCCGAATGAGCGAACTGCTCCTCGCCAACCGCGCCCTTGCTCACCACCGCCTGAATATCGCCGGTCCCATCCCGAACAGTCAGAAAATGGAGCTTTCCCTTATCTCGCCGGCTGCGGAGCCAGCCGCGTATCGTCACTTCCTGCCCTGCATGGGCCGCAGCTTCGTCGATATAGATCACCGGCATGGGCATTTCCCTTCGCTATGTATGAACATGAGAGATCTCGATTATGCAGGAGGGTAACGAACAGCCTCGGGCTTTTCAAGCGCATCACAATTCCTCCCTTTCGTTGACACAATGTCTTTCGCGGGGCATCATCGAAATCACGATGTATACGAATGTCCGACGCTCTCGTCACTCCTTTGCATCATTGTTCATGGGGCTGCTCCTCGTGGGTTTTCTGCCAGCGGCACAAGCTGGAGAGTTTAGATCTGACAACCCGCTCAACCAGCCTGGAAAGATTTACTGGTGCCCAAATCGCGCGGCCGACAAGCGCATTACCGCCACACCTGACGCCGGTTGCACTGCGCTGTACGATGCGGATCGCGATGAGAAGAAAGCGACCTCACTCAACCAAGAGGAACGCAACGATTCCACCTCAAAAGAACCCCTCAAGATCATCGACATTCAAAATGAAGCCTCGAAATTCACTCGCGACTACCGTGAGTTTCTGGACTGCTGCGCGAGCGAATGGGATTCCCTCGATCGCATCGACGAACTCCTGGAACAGTCCAATCACATTTTGATGTCGGTCCAACAAAAAGGCATCTACAACAGCGCGGGATTCGGCGTGGGAAGCGGTGCAGCGGGTTTGGGCGGGGGCCCCGGCCAATCTCCAAAGCTCGGCACCTTTGCTCGGCAATGGACTCTCAGCGAAATCGTCGGCACGGTCGCCATTGCGCGGGATGATCTCAAGAAACTCAGAACCCGGATGAAGGGCCTCATCACGCGATACGAAAAACTCGACTCACTGGATTACGAGCAGCGCGGGAGAGAAGAACGGCGGATCGAAGACGAACGCGAGGCGATAGCCCATGATCTCCGACCGAAACGACCTGCAGCGTCCGCCCCGACAGGAATGGAGATTCAGGACACTACCATTCCCACAAGAATCGGCGGGGACATCGAGAATTCGCAGTTGAACCGCTCCCTCAACCCGAGCTTCGGCGCCGACATCGGAGACACCGTCTCGCCCTACAGCAACGTCAACGAATCCCTGCGCCCTCGCCGTGGCGAGAGCCTCAAAGACTCCGTGTTGCCCGAGCGTGTCGGCACGCAAACCCAGGACACGACGTTGCCGAACGCGTCCGGCTTCGAAATCGGCGGCAGCGAAAACGAGGACGGCTCCTCATCGGTGCAATTGCGCGGCGTCGGTCCCTCAATCGGCGACTCGTCCCTCAACAATCAATCCCGCCGGTAGCGGACTCCCGTCAGATCACGAACGGCTATTCCTTCGGGAATACAGACGGCATTGGTTCCCAATGCGCCCCCCCATCGAGACTTTTGTATAAGCCACTGCCGTTCGTCCCGGCATAGAACACCTTGGCATCCGTCGCGCTCTGCGCGAGCGAGCGGATATTCGTGGTCGTGAACCCGTCGTTCAACGGCGTCCAGTTCAGGCCACCATCCTCGCTCCGGTGAATGCCATCCCGTCCGGCAAGATAGATGACTCCCGCACGCGTACGATCCAGCACCATCGCCACGATCATTTGATCTTGCAACGACTCCCCGATGCGCACCCAGGACGCGGCACCGTTGGTGGTTTTGTAGAGCCCGGCCAGCGTCGCCGCGTAAACCGTGTCCGGCGCGAAGGGGTCCACCTGCACCGATGTCACCCCGAGCGCACGCGACGTCTTCACCATCCCCTCCGGCACCAGACCGTTATTCACTTGCAGCCAATGCGCCCCCTGATCGCTCGTTTTATAGACGCCGCCGCTGGTGCCGGCATACATCACCGAGGGGCGTGCGGGATCCATCCCGAGCGTCACCACCATCAAGACTTCCTTCATGCCCTCCATTTTCTTGACCCACCGCTCCCCGGCGTTCTTCGATTCGAACACGCCCATGGTGGTGGCCAGGAACATATGGCTATCGTCCGCCGGATCGAAGACAAACTGATTGACCACGGATGAGATGGTCGCGTCGTCCAAACCGGTTCGCGCTGAAGTCCAACGCTGGCCGCCGTCATAACTCTTATAGACCGCATCGCCCTTCGTACCCGCATAGATCGTGGCGGGATAGAGCGGATCAATCCCCATCGCGATCACGCGAGAGTAGCTCATCCCCTTTGAGAGATTACTCCACGTTTTGCCGCCGTCCCGCGATTTGTAAATGTAGTCGTTGGTGGCGATGTACAGAATGTCGGGATTCGTAGGATGGAGTTGAATGACGACGATCGGATCACTCCCGCCGCAACCGCCGAGGAAGAGACCGGCAAGCAGGAACATAGAGGCAAGAAATTTGGTCATGCTTGAACCGCGGATCCACAGGGGATGGTCAAACAGGTCGCCCAGCGAGGCCGCAGCGAGGGAAGAGGCGAGGCGTACTGTGCTTGTACGTTGAGCCTCTGATCGAAGCGAGAACGAAGCTGGGCGCCTGTTTCACCATCCCCAGGCTAGCGGTAGTTGGTGAACTGCAAATCAATCCCAAAATCTTTTCCTTTAAGAAACGCAATGGCCGCTTGCAGATCGTCCTTGCTTTTGCTGATCACCCGCACCTGTTCGCCCTGAATCTGCGCCTGCACCTTTAGCTTGGATTCTTTGACGACCTTGGTAATCTCCTTGGCCTTCTCCGAAGAAATCCCGCTTTGAATCTTGATCACTTGGCGAACGGTGGCCCCGAGCGCCTCTTCGATTTTGCCATAGTCGAACGCCTTCAAGGAGACGCCGCGCTTCACACACTTGCTCTTGATGATCTCAATGACGGCATTGAGCTTATATTCGTCGTCAGACAACACGACGAGTTCCTTTTCCTTCTCCTTTAACGTTAGCTCGGTCTTCGAGTCCTTGAAGTCGAACCGCTGCTTGATCTCCTTGGTCGCCTGATCGACGACGTTTTTCATTTCCTGCATATTCACTTCCGACACCACATCGAATGATGATTGGTCAGCCACGATGTCCTCCTTCTAGGCTTCCGTCGATCGTCCCGTGCTTAACAGCAGCCGCCGCCTGGCGGTAGCATGAACTTGCGCTCGTCATGTCGATGAATCGCCGTCTGCGCGCGACCTGCGGATCCACCACCGGCGGTTGCGATGACTTCGCTGCTGCTGAACGGCCGCTTCAGGATCACATACCCATACCACTGCTTCATGCTGTCGCTCAAGACGACGATCCCCAGGATCGCCACCACCGCGACGAGCACGGCATCGAGATAGAGCGCGAACGCTTGCCCCGCCGCCAATTTTGCCGCCTTCGCCAGAAACATCCAGAACATCTCATACGAGCCGGCCAGCGTAATCGCTCCCACGAACAACATGGGAATGGCCGTCACCCAGAGGTAGGGCGACTTCCACATTTTGATCAACACCGTCGTGGCGATACAGAGCGCCAGCGTGCCCAGCAATTGATTGGCCGCGCCGAACATCGGCCAGATGGTGGAAATGCTTCCGGTCCCAATCAAATACGCCCAGGAACCCACGACAAACGCACTGCTCAGCAACACGCCGGGCCACCAATTCATCTGTCGAAATGGCGCGTACACCCGCCCCGCCATTTCCTGAATCAGGTACCGCGCGACACGTGTCCCCGTATCGATCGTGGTGAGAATGAAGAGCGCCTCGAAGACCAGCGCGAACTGATACCAGTAGGCCATCAACCCGGCCATGCCCGGCAGCGCCGAAAAGATGGAGGCCATGCCTACAGCCAGTGAGACCGCGCCGCCGGGCCGCCCCGCCACATTCACCTCAACCATCTGCGACAATTCCGCAATGCGCGATGGCGCGAAGCCCATGGCTGTTAGAGTCTCGGCTGATAGCATCGTATTGATCGCCAGATAATCGCCGGGAATCAGCACCGAGGCCGCAATCAGCGCCATCACCCCGACGAAGCTTTCCAGCAACATCGCCGCATATCCCACCACGGCCTGCGATTCCTGCTCGATCATCTTGGGCGTCGTCCCGGAGGACACCAGCGAATGAAAGCCCGATACCGCGCCACAGGCGATCGTGATAAACAGAAAGGGAAACAGCGTGCCGGGAATGATCGGTCCTCCGCCTTGGGCGAAGGTCGTCAACCGCGGCATCTCGATCGTCGGCGCCATCAGAATCACCCCGAGCCCGAGCAGGAACACCACCCCGAGTTTCATGAAGGTGGAGAGATAGCCCCGCGGGACCAGTAACATCCAGCCCGGCAAGACCGAAGCGACAAACCCATACCCGGCCAGTAACCAGACCAGCGCCGGTTTGTCGAATTCGAACAACCAGGCATAGGACGACTGCCCTACGACCCGGCCGAACAGAACCGCCGCAACCAGCAATACCAAGCCGATCACCGACACTTCGGCGACCGCGCCCGGTCGAAACTTCTGAAGATAAAACCCCATGATGAACCCGATGGGAATCGTCATGGCAATCGTAAAGGTACCCCACGCGTTGTGGTAGAGCGCATTGACCACCGCGAAACCGAGCCCCGCCAACGCGACCACCACAATAAACAGGACCGCCACTGCTGTCGCCGTGCCGGTAATGGACCCCAGTTCATCATGTGCGATCTCCGGCAACGAGCGGCCGTTACGACGCATCGAGGCGACCAGGATAATAAAATCCTGCACCGCCCCCGCCAGAACGGCACCGATCACCAGCCAGAGAAAACCTGGCAGAAACCCGAACTGCGCCGCCAGCACTGGGCCGAGCAAAGGACCAGCCCCAGCAATTGCCGCGAAGTGATGGCCGAACAGGACGACTCTATTGGTGGGATGAAAGTTTACCCCGTCGTTCAACCTCACGGCGGGCGTCAGACGCGCATCATCCAACTGCACCACCTTCCGAGCCAACCACCGGCCATAAAACCGATAGGCCAAGACGTAGATGCAAGCCGCCGCGACGACCAACCAGAGCCCGTTCACTTTTTCGGTGGGATTGATGATACCGACAACATGGGCAAGCGCCACCGCCGCGAGCACCGACAGCAGCATCCAGAGCACAATCAAGGCTGTTTTCATGCGCGGGATACTAGCACAAACGCAAGGAGATGGGGCGACGTGAGACCATACGTGCCAGGCCTTGAACATGTAGGCGAACAGGAAGTGCAGCACGGTTGAGCAAGAACGCGCTCGCCGGGTTTGTTATACTTTTTCTCAGCTATGTCTCCTGCCACGCCTTCAGAGCCATCCGGGCGAGAACGCCGCGAATTTTATCGCATCACCGTTCTTCTCCCCATGTGCATTCAGGTCGCAGGAGAGGACACAGAAGGCGAGTTAACCGAGACGTCCGTCAACCTCAGCGCCGGAGGTATCGGCGTGATGGTCACCACAGATTATAAATTCCGTGACGTCCTGTCCCTGACGCTTCTCCTCCCCGATCACGGTCACTTTAAGGCCTCTATCCAGGTCCTGCGAATGGATCCACTGCCGCTCCTTGGCGGTATGTATCGCCTCCACGCTCGCTTCGTGGGGATGACCGCTCAAGACCGGGAACTCCTCGTCAGATACATCCTGCGTTTTCAACGTGACCATCTACAGGAACATTATTCCGCCTGACCGGACGAATGCGCCTTCGATGACATGTCATCAGTCATCGGCAACCTTAACAAGCCTACCCTGCGCCGTTTGCTTCCGCAACCGGTTACAGGGGATGATGCGCATATGCGCGCACTCACATGGCTCCTCGGTACGGTCATCGCACTGGCAACCGTCGGTGCGGTTTACCAAATCGTCGGCATGGTGCTGGATCGGCAACAGTATCCGCCACCAGGCCAAATGGTCGACATTGGCGGACAGCGGCTGCATCTCTATTGCCTTGGGACGGGAAACCCGACCGTGATCCTGGAGGCGGCTGCGCCGGGATGGTCGTTGTATTGGAGCACGGTGCAACCGCAACTGGCCCGAACCACACGCGTCTGCGCGTATGATCGCGCCGGTCTCGGGTGGAGCGATCGTGGTCCGCTGCCGCGCACGGGACAACGGATGGCGAAGGAACTCCATTGCCTGCTGGAACGCGCCGGCATCGCCGGGCCTTATGTGCTGGTGGGACATTCTCTGGGCGGCCTGGTCGCCCGGCTCTACCAACACGACTATCCCCAAGAAGTCGTCGGCATGGTGCTGGTTGATGCGGGACATGAGTTGGAAATGCGTCAGGCAGAATTTCGATCATTCGCCAACGCCGGCAAATCCATGCTGCCCGTCTTTCGCGCCATGACGATGCTGGGCATCACGCGCCTGATAGCTTCATATGACCAACTGCCGCCGATCTTGACTCTGCAGGAAGAGAAGGTCCCCGCAGAGATTCGACCAATGTTGCGCACCGTCTGGCTGCGGACCGGTTATGTGTCCACGCTCGCTGACGAAAGTGATGGACTGATTGAAACCCTGGAACAGGTGCGCCACAGCGGTCGGTTGGGCGATCTTCCGTTGGTCATTATCACAGCCACGGGCCCGGTCTGGTGGCCGGATATGCCGGGTCAGGTGAATCCCGCGAAGTTCAAAAAGATGTGGATGGATCTGCAACAGGACCTGACCACACTCTCGACGAAGAGCCGCCAGGTATTTGCCGAGCACAGCAGTCACTTCATTCAATTCGATGAGCCGTCGCTCGTCGCCGAGTCGGTTCGCCAGATGATCGATCTCACCCGCCGGACAGCCACCTTCAAGTAAAGAAGTCGCACTGTAGGATTTCCCCACGTACGGCTGCTGCCGCAGCCTGGCACTATTTGGGAGGGTGATGGTTATTCCCGGGAAAGAGAGGGATCGGCACCTTTGGTCATGATCGCCAGACAGCCGAGCCCCAGCGCGATCCAGACGAACTCCCGAAAGCGCCGCAGGAGCGCGAAGGTAATGCCCGTGACTTCGCCATAGCCGAACGCGGAGAGCAGGAACAGATTGCCTGCGTCTTGCGCACCCAAACTGCCTGGAATAAAAAACGTCCCTCCTTTGATAAAGACGGATAACGCCCCAATCGCGACAGCCGGCAAGACGTTGATGGATTGCCCCATGCACAACACCATCACATAGACCTCTAGCGCTTCCGCCAGCCAGCCAAGCAGAAACAGCCCCGTCGAAAGGAGGAAGGCTTGTCGTTGATGGGAATAAAAGCCCGCGATGGTACGATCCAGTTCGATCAACTGCTGTTCGCGCGCCTCCAGAAACTGAATACGCAGACCGATGCGCCGCAGCAGATTCAGGATCCACCCGAACATGCCCTGCCGTTGGACGATGACAAAGGCGCCGACCCCGAACAGCAGGAGGCCGACGCTGACCAACCCTGCCATGATCGTCTGTCCGGCCGATCCGCCTGAGCCCAATAACCAGAATCCCAGGCCGATGCCCGCAAGGATGAAAAGAATCTGGGCGATAGTCATGGTGGTTTTGGCCGTCACCACGGAAGCGAGGCCCTCTACGAGCGGCACGCCCTGGCGACTGAGGAGGTAGGCCTTCAGCGGTTCGCCTCCCACGTAGGCCGTAGGAGTGGTCATGTTTACGACTTCTCCGGCGGTACGAATGGCTAAGATACGCCAAAAGGGAACGCCGTTTGCCCAGGCGCCGAGCGTCACACGCCAGCCATAGGCTTCGAGCACATACATCAGGAGAGAGGGAAGAAGGACCAGCACCATGGCCGCGGGACCCAGTTGCGTCACCGCATCGTAAATACGCCCGATGCCGATGTGCCAGACCAGTGCCGAGAGTGTCAGCGCCCCGAGGAGAAGGAGGGCTGCTTTAAGCACGGGCCCGTGCCGAGGGTCGGATGACCCACACCATCATCAACCAAAAGACGGTTGAGCCGAGTGCGGCCATCCACAAAAACCAATCGAGTTTATCCAGCAGGGCAAAGAGGAAGACCACCACGGAAAAATCGCGACTCGCCACATTTTTCAAAATGAAGTCGGACCAGGCCGCCTGCTTCGGTGTGTTCCACCCTCGAGTGGCGCCGATCTTTTGTGCCTTGGTGACCAGCCAGAATGCCATGGCATTGCCGAACACGGCTGCGCCACCCAGCGCCAAGGGAACCCATGCCTCGGCCGTATCGGCTTGGCGCATATAGGCCCCACAGGCGATGCCGGCGAAGATGGCGATGTGCACCACGTTGTCCATGGCGATATCCAGCCAGGCGCCGAACGGGGATTCCGTGAAGGTGAGCCGCGCCACCTCGCCATCGCAACAATCGATAATGGCCGCGAGTTGAAACAACAGCGCGGCCACAATGCCGGCTGTGTAGCTCCCCAGGCCGAATCCGACGGCGGCGAGGAGCCCGACAGCGGTCGCCACCATCGTGATGGTATTCGGGGAGCACTTCAGTTGGAGAAAGAGTCGCGTCAACAGCCGCGAGAAGGTGCGATTGAAGTAGCGATCGACAAATCCTTCAGCCTCGCCCTTCAGCGAACGGAACAACGTCCGCTCTGCCTGGCCGGCGCTTGCCTGATCCCACACCTCGCGATACCAGAGCCCTGCATGAGACGCGGCGGCCACCACCCGTACACGACCTTCAACGGCGGCATGTTCGAGCCAGCGGCGCATGGGCGTCATCCCGGCGCCTTCCGTAACGCCACTCGCCTGGAGGGCAGCCGCCCCACTGGGCGGGTTCAAAATGCTGGCCGGCAACACCACCAGGTCGGCCGCGACCTGATGCCCCTGCTGGCCGGGCTGATTGTGGAATGAAACCAGCCGCCCTTCCTGAAATGCGACCACCGGATTCCGACGACCGACCACAGACTCAACCGGACCCACTTCACGCGTCACCACCAGTGCCTCGCCATCACGCACGGTCTGGCGCAGATGTTCGATTAAGCCCTTGGAGAATACCGCTTGAACTCCGGCCACGAGACAGAACCCCCGGACTTCAGCGGCCAAGGATTCCCAGGTACGCGGATCGTCGAGCGGAAATTCCCGGACGGGCATCCATCGGACCGGAATCGTCACACGAGCTCCACGCGCCAAGGCTTGCTTGAGCAACTCTTCATCGGGACCGGCCAGGACGATCAATTGGCGAATGCCCCCGCGTTGCAAGGTGAGCACAGTCCGCTGAAAGAGGCTCAATCCTCCGATGTGGGTCAAGGGGCCGACGTCGGCAAGACCGCGGCCCGGGCGATCCCCGAAGAGACCGGCGCCCGGCAACAAGATGGCCGTGCTCAATCCCTGCAGTTCCGCGCCCCGTTGTAATGTACTTTCACTCATGATTGGACTCGTCGTTCGTCTTTCGTCATTCGTATTTCACGCAGACACGGGAAGTTGAGAGCCCTAGCGTACGGTGTCGATTCTCTCCAGAGGACGCGTCGCACTTCATGCGTCACCTGCATCGAGCGCGTGGTTCTATAGGCGGGGGAGAACCTCCCGCTCCGCCTTCGTCACATCTTCAGGGAAATCGATTTCCGTCCAGGGCAACCCACCGATTTTCTCATGCCCGACTTTGACGTCACGGAAATACTGCAACAACCCGTCCTCGTATTCCATGTCCCAGCGGCCCTCGTCGATGTACCCCTTGAGCGAGGCGATCACATGCGCCGTATCGGCCCGACGTACCCTGAGAAATCCCACGCCTTCACCGGCGAGATCGTACCGATCAGGCATTTTCTTGCTCAGGGCGATGACGCGGTCGCCCTGTACGACGACCATACATTCCTCGCCCGTCTGTTTCACGGTATCGTCCATCAGCAGGCAATTCTCATAGGGCGAGGCCACCAGACGGCGAAGGATTTCCCGGTGAAACAACACATCCGCATCCATGATGACCACATCGTCGGTCAGCGCCTGTCTCGCGATCCATAATGACGAAATGCTGCCGCGATGAAACTCCTCGTTCACGAGATAGGAGATGTCGACCCCATGACATTGCGAGCCCACGGCAGCCCGGATCATGTCCTGTTTATATCCCACGACAATCGTGGCCTGCCTGATACGAACCGCCGCGAGGGATTCGAGATACCGGGACAACAAGGTCTGCCCGCCGATCTCGATCAGGCATTTCGACTTATGCTGGGTCACCGGCCAGAGACGTTTACCCACGCCTGCCGCAAGGATAATCGCCTTCATACGCGCGCGGCCGCTCCCGCCATGACTTCCTCGAACGCACCCAGAAATCCGTCGATCTGGGCCTCGGTGAGCGCCCCCATGTTGGCGACACGAAAGATCTTCGACTCCAGTTGTCCCTGCCCGGCATAGATCACATAGCCGCGGGCCTTCAGCTGATCATGCAGCGTGGCGTAACTGAGGCCGTCCGGAAGATGGAAGGCGGTAATCGTATTCGACTGTACCTCTGCCGGCAGAAACGGCTGCACGCCCATGCCCGCCATACGCTCGCGAATTCTTGTGGCCATGCGCCGATACCGTTGGAAGCGGTTCGTCACCCCCTCCTCCAGCAGTTCGTCCAGGGCTTCCTCAAACGCGTAGTACACCTGCACGGCCGGCGTGAAGGGCACGATCCCTCGCCCCTGTTCATCGACATAATGGGTCAGGGTCAGATACCAGGACCGCTTCGGATATTTGCGCATCTGGTCCAGGAATCCCTTGCGCAGCAGGACAAACGACACACCGGGGAACCCCTGAATGCATTTCCCCGCGGTTCCCGCCACCATATAGATGTGTGATCCGGCAATATCGATCGATTCCCCCGCCAGACCGCTCACGGAATCGAGGACGAACACTCGGTTGAGACTGTCGACCACTTCCGCAATGTCTTTCACCGGATTAATCAAACCGGTCGTCGTCTCATGGTGCACCATCGACACCGCATGCACTTCGGGATGTTGGCGCAAGGCCAATCGGAGCCGTTCCGGATCAGGCCTGACGTGCCATTCCGACTTGAGTTCGGACACCCCGAGCCGCTGCAATCCGATCATATTGGACAGGCGCTCCCCGTAGACCCCGTTGTTGAGCACCAACATGCGCTTGCCCAACGGCAGGCAGGACATGACGGCAGATTCCACCGCAGCCGTGCCCGACCCGGTCAAAATGACGGCCACATACTCGGACTCCGCACCGGGCACGAAGGCCGTGAGCAACTTCTGCTGGATGCGCAGCAGCATGTCGGAAAACTCGGATTCCCGATGGCAAATGTCCGGGCGCAACAAGGCCTGCCGCACCCGCTCGCTCACATTGACCGGTCCTGGATTCAAAAGGATCATGGTTCAACCTCCGGCTGTTGATTGAGACGGAGCGGGACGGGCCCACTCAAATCCAGTGCGCCGCAATTATTCGATGGCTTTCATGAAGCGCGCAGTGATCGCCGGCGGCTCCAGCGCAATCCGTCCGGCATCCTCGACAAACTCGTTCACCTTGACGAGCAACATGCTGGGCCCGTCGTTCTTCAACATATCTTTGAATTCGTACACGAGATCTTCACGGTCCAGCACACGTTCGACCGCCACGTATCCGGCAGCCTTCGCGACTTTTTCCAATTGGACGACGTTGGAGATCGTCGGCTGATTCCCCGTCGAGCCATACACTTCATTGTCGAACACGACATGGACGAAGTTCTTCGGCCGCAACGCACCCACTGTGGCAAGCGTGCCCATGCCCATGAGGACGTTGCCGTCTCCATCGAACACGATCACCTTCTTGGAAGGTTTGGAAAGCGCCACGCCGACACCGATGGCTGCGGCATTCCCCATGGACCCGATCATATAGAAATGCGTGGGCCGATCGGCCAGCTTTTGGGCTTCCCTCGACGGAAATCCATTGCAGATGATGACGGGCTGATCTGTCAGCAATTCCAGCAGCGCGGCCATCGCCTGCGCCCGGCTCTGCATCGTTCCCTGTTCCGGTCTCATGGATGCAACCCCTTGATGATGCCTTTTTTGATCAGGAGGGCCACGGGAATCCGCTGTTTCATAAAGGTCTGGCCCACCCACCGGAGATCGTCCGCCATCGTCTGTTCCGACAAGGTCCGGTGCGGAATTTTCATCGTATCCAATAATTGCGGCATGGTTTCGCCCATCACCAGATGTTCCGGAGCGTCTTTGCCCTCAAAGCCGCGCCAGGAGACCAGCAAGATGCAGGGTTGGCGATAGATCATATTGAGCGAGAGCAGCGTGTTGAGCGATGTGCCGAGGCCGGAGTTCTGCATGAGCACGGCAGGGATTTTTCCAGCCATGAAGGCGCCGGCCGCCATGGCCACCGCTTCGTCCTCACGCACGGCCGACGTGTAGAGCTTGCGCGTGAGCAACTCTTCGATGATGCCGCCGAGCAGGGAATCAGGCACACCGGTGAAGAAATTGACGCCCAGATTTTCGAGCGCCTGCACGAACACATCACTGTCGACCATGAACTATGCTCCTGTCTCCTGACGGGCCCCGACACAAGAGGCGCATTATAGCCAAGGGGTCCCCTCATTCACAAGAACGCCGCGCACGAGTTGCCGCCGCCGGAACGACCGTGATAGCGTGCCGACAGATCCGTTGAATCGCCATGCGTGATGCCTGCTCGATATGGTCGCCGTCCCCCTTCCTTCGCTGGGTCCTGCTGCCCGGCCTGCTGCTTCTCGGTCTCGTCATACCGGTCTCCGCCATCACCATGGCGAATGATCCGCACGGATACCGCGAGTTTCGCTGGGGCATGCCCCTCACCGACATCTCGGACCTCACAGTGACGCGCGAGAACACCCACACCATCGATTACACGTTCCGGGATCGTCCTCCCGTCTATGCCGAAATCCCGGTCGACAGTGTGCTGCTCTCCACCGTGGACGCTCAGTTTGCACGCGTCACCATTCGATATAGCGGTGCCCAAGCCCATAAACAGGTGTTGCAGTATCTCGAACGAACCTATGGCACGATCGAGCGGCTTCCCGGACAGATGATGCGGGGACTCAACCAGCAATATACCTGGCGGGGACCGGACACGGAGATCAGCCTGACCTACGAGGCCAACCGGGATCGAGGATTTATTTTTATCGAAAGCCGCAGCCTCGCCCCCCGGTTTCAAGACCGGATATCGGATACCGCGGAGTAACCGGACATGCACAGACGAAGCACTCGCTCCCAATCCTATTGGTTGATGACGCTCATCGCGGTCGTCGCCCTGTGGATGCAGGCGGTGCCGGCGCTGGCTATCCCGATGCAAAACGATCCGAACGGGTTTGAAGGCATTCCTTGGGGGACAGCTTTCACCGAATCGGATCAATTCGTGAAGGTCGAGGATGCGGGACGAGTGCAAACCTTCGAACTCAAGACGACACCGCCGACCTTGGGCCCGGCGACGGTCGAATCAATGAAGTTCAGCACGATCGAAGGCAAGTTCGCCCGGGTCATGGTGAAGTACACGGGCAAAGAAACCCACGACCGCTTGCTAGCGTTTCTGCAACAACAATTCGGCCCGATCGATCAAACCCCCGGTCAAATGGCCGGCGGCGCGGTCAAGTTCTTCAACTGGCAGGGGCCAGACAGCGCGATCATCCTTCGTTATGATCTTCGAACCAGCCAGGGCGTGATTTTTTTCGAAAGCGAGGCGTTTCGCGTGAAGTTGAACGAAGGCAATTTGCCCCCCGTCCCTTAACCGATTTTGTACCGCGCGCCCTGTCTCCGTGGGCTTGACCCACCGGTGAATAGAATCTCCACGATCCTTGTCACATTTCGTGGTTGCATGATACCTTGAGCGGTGAGTAATCACTCACTCACCAGACGACGGATGACGTGAACCCGACGAACGCCGCTTCCCGCAACGCCAGCCACGATCGCCAGGCCAGCCTGATTTCTTGTGCCGCGAACTTGTTTGCCGCCAAGGGGTTCAAAGGCACCACCACCAAAGAAATCGCCAAAGCCGCCGGCGTCAGTGAAGCGTTGGTGTTCAAGTACTTCCCGACCAAACGCGCGCTGTACACGGCCATCCTCGCCGAAAAGGCTCCACTGAGCGAACTGCTGAGCGCTGTGGAGGAATTTGCGCGCAAACGTGACGACCATCGGGTTTTTACCCTCATTGCCAGCTATCGCATCCGTCCGGGAGCCGATCCCACCATGTTGCGCCTGCTGCTCTTCAGCGCGCTGGAGGGCCATGAACTGGCGGATATGTTTTTCGGGAAACAACACCGGGTATTCTACGACTATCTGGCCGGATACATTCAGACCAGAATCGACGAAGGCGCCTTTCGCCCGATTGATCCCCTGCTGGCGGCGCGGGCGTTCATCGGCATGGTGGTCCACCACCGGCTGCTGCATGAAATTTTCGACGTGCCCTTGCACTGTTCCCACAAAGAGATTGTCTCCACCTATGTGGAACTGTTTTTGAAGGGCCTCCAGCCGTCATCCACCGACAAGAAGCGAGGCCTGACCCGTGTCCGGTAATCCGATTCGACGACATCCCATCGTCACCCTGGGCATCATCGTCTTCATCGCCGTGGCGGCATTGGTCGCGTTCCGCCTCACTAGCGGCGCCAAGACAGACCCGCGTAAGAACCGGATCCTCACCGTGGGCACGATGGCTCCCATCAAGCAGGATCTCGACGTACGGTTGACCTATACCGCCGATTTGATTCCGAACCAGCTCGTCAACGTTTTCTCGCGCGTGGACGGCTACATTGCCAAGATCTATGTCGATAAGGGGGACCTGGTCAAAGCTAGTCAGCTGTTAGTCGAAATCGACCATACGGATTACATCCATGCCCTCAATCAGGCCAAGGCCAATCTCTTGTCGGCGAAAGCGAAAGTCGTCCAGCAGGATGCGGCGGTGCGCAATGCCGCCCTCACGCTCGACCGCATGCAAGCACTGATCAAAGACCAGTTTGTCTCGCAACAGGATCTGGATACAGCCCTGGTGAATCGCGACGCCGCCGTCGCGTTACAGGATTCCCTGCGCGCCCAAGTACAACAGATGACGGTGGCGCTAGCCCAAGCCGAAACCAATCTGGCCTACTCCTACATTCGTGCCCCGTTTGCCGGCTATATCGCCGAACGCAACCTCGATCCCGGCGCGTACGTCAGCGGGACCACGGCCAGCACGTCCACCGTCTCGCGCGGCATCTTGAGCGTGCACGACGTCGAAACCGTCCGTACGTTAATCGAAGTCGTGGAGAAGGATGTGCCGCTCGTGCAAATCGGGCAACGCGCCGACGTCCGCGCCGAAGCTTATCCGAACGAGGTGTTTGAGGGCCGGGTCACACGCATCGTCCAGGCCTTGAACCGCGCCACCCGTACCATGACCGTCGAGGTCGATCTGCCGAATAAGGACCATCGACTCAAAGGCGGCATGTTCGCTCGCGTCGAGGTCCTGGTCGGGAAACATTCCCAAGCGATACAGATTCCTCTTGATGCAGTAAGCCGTCTCGAAGAATCACAGTATGTCTATGTCGTCAAAGAAGGGAAGGCCCATCAAGTGCCGGTCGAGCTGGGCGCTCGCGATGGAAACCGCATCGAAGTGGTGAAAGGCCTTGCGGGCGACGAACACCTGATCGTCTCCGGAAAAGACCTCGTCAGCGAAGGCATCCCCGTCCAAACGCAGCCGATGGATGCCGTGAAACGTGAGTCGTAACAGGTACCACGTGAAAGAATTTCCTCCGTTGATGGCAACTTCTCGTCGTGTCACATCTCGCGTGTCCCCGTTCACGTATTCATTATGTGGCTGACACTCCTCGCACTCCGCAATCGCATCGGCATCCTGATGTTGTCCCTGGCTATGGTGATCCTGGGAGCCACCTCGCTGGAACGCCTGCCGGTCGATCTCTTTCCGAACATTCAGGTTCCGGTCGCGTTCGTCGGGGTCATTTACAAGGGCGCACCTCCGCTCGATATCGAACAAAGCGTCGTCTATCCGATCGAAAAAGCGGTCAGTTCCGCCTCCAACGTCGAACATGTGGAGTCGTTCGCCAAGCAAGGCATCGGGGCCGTCCAGATTTGGTTCAACTGGGGCGCAGATATTAATGTCGGCCAAATGGAGGTGATGCAGCGCATCACCCAGATTTTAAACAGCCTGCCGCCAGGCATTCTGCAGCCCTTCATCGTCAAGTTCGATGTCTCCAACATCCCGGTCGCCTTCGTGACGGCCTCCGGCGGCGACCTCGACGAACGGGCGCTCTACGACCTGGCCTACAACACCATCGCCCCGCAGATTGAACAAATCGCCAACGTCGCCGCCGCCACGGTGGAGGGCGGCAAGATCCGGCAGATCAACATCAATCTCGATCCGGCGTTGCTGCAGGCACGCGGCCTCTCGATCCTCGACGTGGTCAAGGCGGTGAAGGCCTCCAACCTGATCCTGCCGTCCGGCGACATCAAGGCAGGCAATCTCGACTACAACGTATTCACCAACACCCAGTTCAAAACCGTGGAACCGATCAACGACGTCGTCGTGAAGATCGACGCGCGTGGCAATCCCGTGCGCGTACGGGATGTCGGCGTCCTGACCGATTCATCCGACATTCAAACCAACGTCGTCCGCACGGACGGCAAACGGTCGGTCTATTTGCGCGTCAATAAGCAGCCGATCGCCAACACGGTGGAAGTCGTCGATGCCTTACGGAAGGCCATCCCGAAAATGATCGGCATTCCCCCCGGCGTGCAGTTGGGGATTTCCTTCGATCAGTCGATCTACATCCGGCAATCGATCAAGAACCTCATCGAGCAGGCACTGCACGGATCGCTGCTCGCGGCGGCGGTGATCCTTCTGTTCCTGAGAAATCTCACCAGCACGTTGATCATCTCCGTCGCCATCCCGCTGTCGATTCTCGTGACGTTCATCGTGTTGTATTTCACCAACCAGACGCTGAATGTCTTCACGATGGGCGGCTTGGCGCTGGGGATCGGGCGTCTGGTGGACGATTCGATCGTCGAATTGGAAAACATTCAACGCCACCTGAATGTCGACCGGAACCGCTGGGATGCCATCGTCAACGCCGCGCGCGAGGTCGCCATGCCGATCTTCGCCTCCACGGTCACGACGGTGGTTGTCTTCCTGCCGATGTTTTTTATCGTCGGCATCGCGCGACTCCTGCTCATTCCGCTCACGCTTACGATTGCCATTGCCCTGTTCACTTCATTCTTCGTCTCACGGACGGTGACCCCCGCGCTCTGTTATCGTTTCTTGAAGTCGGAACAGGAGGCGCACCGCTCGCTGCCCTCCTGGTTCGTGCGCATCATGCAGTGGAGCCAGCGCCGGTACGAAGCCCTCGATGAGGGGTACGAACGCAGCCTGCGTTGGGTGTTGGCCCATCGCCGCACGCTGTTGTTCGCCGTCGTCGCGCTCTTCGTCAGTTCCCTCGCGCTTTTGCCGTTTATCGGAACCGAATTTCTGCCGGTGTCCGATGAAAGCCAGTTCCGCATCGTCTTGCGAGCGCCCGTCGGGCAGCGGGTGGAAAAAACCGTCGATCAGGTCGCCGAGGTCGAACGGGTGTTGCGGGAGAAGATTCCGCCGGACGAACTCGAAGCGATTGCCTCCAGCACAGGCGTCCTCGCGCAAGGCCGCTCGTCATTATTCAATCCCAACACGGGACCGCATACCTCGGTCATTTCGGTCTATTTGGCCTCTCCCGATAAACGCCGGCGCAACCAAGTCGAAATTATGAATGCCGTCCGGCCGTCGGTGATCAAACTGTTCCCCGGCGTGGCGATGTTTTTCGATCCGGGCGGCCTGGTCAAACGCGTGACCAGTTTCGGCTCGCAGAAATCCATCGACGTGGAGATTTACGGCTACGACTTCGAGAAGGCTCGCACCGTCATCCAGCAGACCCAGGAGATCATGCACAAGATTCCCGGCATGGCCGACATCGAAGTCAGCCGGGAAGAGAACTACCCCGAAGTCAACGTGGTGGTGGATCGGGAAAAGGCCGCGCTCCTGGGAATCAGCGAAACGGACGTCGCCAATGCCGTGTTGTTCTCCATGAACGGCAACGGCCAGACCGACCCGATCATCTATACCGATCCGCAGAACGGGAATGAGTACTACATCAGCGCCTGGCTCGCCGAGGACCATCGCAAGGACTTGACCGCCATCGAGCATGTGTTGCTCACGACCAAAAACGGCGAGCCGGTCCTGCTAAAGAACCTGGCCACTCTCAAGCTGAACGCCGGACCAGTGAAGATCGAGCGCAAATACTTCCAGCGCGTCGTCCACATCACGGCCAACCCCGTCGGGCGAGATCTCGGCGCCATTGCTCAGGACCTGGAAACGGCATTTGCCCAGTTGCAATTGCCGCCAGGCTTCAGCATCCGCCTGGCGGGGCAGATTCAGCAGCAACGCGAGACGTTCGAGGGCCTCATGTATGCCAGCGCTTTAGCCCTGATCCTGGTGTACATGGTGATGGCTGCACAGTTTAAGTCGCTGATCGATCCCTTCATCATCATGTTTTCGGTGCCGATGGGCATTCCCGGCGTGATCGTGATCCTCTATCTCACCAACACCACGATCTCCACCTCGTCCTTGATGGGCATCATTATGATGTTGGGCATCGTCGTCTCGAACGGCGTCCTGCTGGTGGACTACACCAACGTGTTGCGACGCCGCGGCCTCGACCTCTCCACCGCCGTCGTCACGGCTTCTCGCACCAGACTCCGACCGATTCTCATGACCTCCCTCGCCACGGTGGTGGGCCTTATCCCGATGGCGCTCGGAATTGGAACCGGCAGTGAAACCAACGCGCCGCTGGCGCGCGCGGTGGTGGGTGGGCTTACCGTCTCGACCATCCTGACGCTGTTTCTCGTCCCGACCGTCTACACGATGCTGGAAGAACGGTTTCCACGACGAGCCGAAGAACTGGGCGAGACACCGGCGGAAGCTGAGTTGGCCGGACAACAGGGCTAGCAGGATACGGAAAAAGTCCGCCAGCGGCGTTCTCGCGTCGCTCAGGGGCTCACCGTACCTCAAGAGTACGATTCGCCCTGGGACACTGGGCGCTCACCGACTCGCGCCCGTCCGCAGACGTGACGCTCATTCTTCTTCGCGTCGCAGACCTTACTGCGGCCTTGCTGGACGGCCTTTTTGCGCATCCTGCGGGTTGCCGTCAACCCGACAAGGCACAGAATCACAGCATTCTCGAAAGCGCGTGGCCCTATGTTTTGGGATTTGCAGGCTGTTCAGAAAGGCTGTCCAGCAAGGCTGCAGGAAGCGCGGCGACTGAGGAGGTACAAACCAAACTTCGATTGACCCGTTCGCCGCTTTAGATATTCCTGGCGAACGGATAAACCCCACCAGTAATCCCGTTTTACCACTTGTACGTCGCAAGGAGACGTGCGACTGAGAACGCCGCTGGCGGTTTTTCTAGGGACGGAGACTGGGGAAGAGCGAGGCCAGCTGAAGCGCCAGCCCCATATCACCGCTGATGCGGAGCCGACCGGTCATCGCGATCATGGTGCCGCTGACCTGACCGTTCAATACCCGTAGACAATCCTCACCGGACATTGCCAGCGTGACATTCGGGTCCGGATGGACCCCTTCAGACACCTGACAGGCGCCATCTCGAATCTGGAGTTGGTACTGTCCGCCGTCGGCCCCGTTCAAATCGAACTGGTAGACGACATCCAGGCCCTCGGCCGCCTCAGGATCCAGCTTGCCAGGAAGCGTGGCAAAGAAGGCCTGCACTGTTTTCGGTTGAGAGTGAGTCATGCGATGGCGCCCCGGCGAGCATACGTCCCCGCCGGGGCGTACATACTCGGCTAGTACCGCAACATAGCCCGGTGGCTTGAACGACGGGCACCGAAGAAGGCCTTGGAGAACTCTTCGACGACGGTCGGCTCGTACCCCTTGCAACTGAAAATATCGAGATAGGCGCTATTGGTATCGTTGGCGAAATGCCCGCTGATCAGGGAGGTCTCGATCAACTGCACCATGCTGTAGCCCGCCACGCGCCCTTCGCCGAAATTCACGATCTGGCAGGTGCCATATCGCTTCATTTCGATCAATTCACAGAGCTGTACCACGTAGGCTTCGATCTGTTTGGCGTCGCGAATGCGCTCGGGAATGCAATCGTGGAGGTCTACGGAGGTGCAAATGCCCCAGGCCTTGCCGGGTCCGACGGAGTCCGGATGGACCGCGGAGTCAGCAATCCTGGCTGAAGATGATGAGATGTCGTCGGAGGTGGCACCTTCGGCGTTGTGCATATGCGATACGACCTTTCTGTTGGGGGTGGTGGGAGTGGTGAAGCATGTATTTGCACTATACTCAACGTTTGAAACACTGTAAATATTTATCTCCGAAATTTCTCGCGCCGCGCGCGCATTGACAAACTTGCGACCCCTTAGCGAGAATGCCGCCCATGAGTGATACATCCACAACCAAGTCCACTGCCTCAGCACCGACCGCTGAATTGCCCGACCGCCTGTGCACCTGGTGCAAGGTGGCCATGACCAAACGCCTGGTCGCCGGCGGCCAATTCGTTCACTACACCTGCCCCAAGTGCGTCTTTCAGCACACTACCAAGCGAACGCCACAAGCCCAATAGTTCCTTCGGCGCGCCGTGTGGATAATTCTAGCGCCCCCTTTTTTTAGGTGACCGGTAGCCAGACTCATCAAAGCGGTCGCGAACAAGACCCCAACTAGCGAATGATGGAGGCGTCCTGTTTTTGTCCGTCGAAGGAGTGAACGACCCGAGAACGCCGTTGGCGGCCCTATTCGGGTAACCTGGCATCCAGGCCGATCAAAGAGGTCGTCCAGCAGGCCGCAGGAAGCATGACGACTGAGGAGGTACAAACCAAACTTCGTTCGACCCGTTCGCCGCTTGAGATATACCTGGCGAACGGATAAACCCCGCCAGTAGTCCCTTTCACCACTGTACGTCGCAGGGAGGCGTGCGACCGAGAACGCCGCTGGCGCCCTCTTTCATCGGCCGTCACTCGTCGTAGTATTTTTCGCGGTAGATCGGACACAATCCTTTGGCGTGGAGTCTGGCCGTCACATCCTTGATCATCGCGCTCCCCCCGCAGAGGTACACCGCAAGATTGGCAACGGATCCAATCCGTTCATCGATCAACGCCGTCACGCGCCCTGTCGCTCCCTGCCACCCCGGCTCCGGCCTAGACAGCGTCGTCACGACGGTAAAGTGGGGATGGATCGCGGCCAGCGCAGCCCATTCATCCTGCCAGTAGAGATCTCGTTGGCTACGAAGCCCCCAGAACAGCGTGACCGGCCGATCCGGCTGCCGCTGCAATTGCGCCAGGATCATACTCCGCATAGGCGCGATGCCGGTTCCCGTTGCGACGAACAACAGATCCTTCGTCCCGTCGTCCCGAAGATAAAAGGCGCCCGCTGGTCCCTTGAACGACGTCCGCTCCCCTTCACGCAGGCTAAACAGGTAGCTCGAACCGGGCCCTCCCTGAACGAGATTGAGGACAAGGAGGATTCGATCTTGCTGCTCCGGCGGCGACGCAGACGCAATGGAGTACGGTCTGGTCACGGGACGGGGTTGCCCTTCCTTCGGCACCTCGAACGAAACGAACTGTCCGGCTTTACAGGTAAGCGTCGGTGGGTCTAGAAGGCGCAGCTCAATCGCCCGCACGTCATGCGTCAGATCCTGAATGCGGCTCACTTCGGCCGTACACGTATTCATCGTTTCCAACCTGGGGAGATGTGACTGGAGCGGAAGATCCGGTTAGCCTCGCCCGGACGGCAGCAACAGGTGCGTCTCATAACTCATGATACCAAGAAATGCGGCGAGGCCGAGATAGTACAGGCCATAACTCATCTTGGTCGAAA